>NZ_JBSGIV010000018.1:0-105442 GCF_053605225.1 Micromonospora sp. NPDC003944 | reverse complement strand
CGCGGGGCGCGGGGCGCGGGGCGCGGGGCGCGGGGCGCGGGGCGCGGGGCGCGGCACAAAGTGGCGCGGCACAAAGTGGCGCGGCATGCGGGGGTGTGGCATGGGCGGCCCGCGGACACGGATGCGCGGGACTGGGACCCGAGGGCGCGGAAAGCGGGCGAGACGCGGCACACGGAGGCGCGGCACGCAGAGGCGCGGGGCGCGGCCAGGTGTTCCTGGTGGCCGAGGCGTCAGGCGGTGACCGGTACCGGGGTGGCGGCGTCGGCGGGGGCGGCCTCGGGTGCCGGTGTGACCGGACGGCGTTCCCGGGTGGACCACTGCACCGACAGGGTGGCCAGCAGCACCAGGCAGGACCCGAGCATGTGCGCGCCGACCAGGAGTGCCGGCAGGTGGGTGAAGTACTGCACGAAGCCGATCACGCCCTGCCCCAGCTCGACGGCGACCAGGATGATCGCGGCGCGGGTGGCCCGCTGCGCGCCGACGGCGCGGAACGCGAAGATCAGCGCCACCGACAGCCCGATCAGGAGGAAGACCCCGTCGGCGTGTACCTGGGAGATCGTCTCCGGGTCCAGTCCGTTGCGGGCGGCGCCGTGGTCGCCGGCGTGCGGGCCGCTGCCGGTGACCCAGGTGCCGATGACCAGCACCGTCACGGTGACGCCGGTGGTGATCCGGGCCAGTGTGCGCAGCGGCGTGGGCACCACGGCCTCGACCGGGCCGTCGGGGTCGACGATGCGCCGCCAGAGGGCGTACGCGGCGGCGATCACCGCCATCGAGGCGAGGAAGTGCAGCCCGACCACCCACGGGTTGAGGTTGGTCAGCACGGTGATGCCGCCGATCACCGCCTGGGCGGGGATGCCCAGGAAGACCGCCACGGCCAGTGCGAGGAGCCCGGGTCGGCGGGGCCGGTGGGCGAGCACGGCCAGCACGGTGGCCAGCGCGATCAGGCCCACCGCGAAGGTCAGCATCCGGTTGCCGAACTCGATCACCCCGTACACGCCCATCTCCGGGGTGGTGACGTAGGAATCGTCGGTGCACCGGGGCCAGGTGGGGCAGCCGAGGCCCGAGGCGGTCAACCGGACGGCCCCGCCGGTGACGACGATGCCCACGTTCGCGATGATCGAGGCGAGCGCCAGGCGGCGCAGCAGGATGCCGGAGACCGGACGGACGATTCGGTTCACGGCGCAAATCCTACGCACCGTAGTGATCGAGGTTCGTCCGACTCCATCGGCTCGGTGGTTGGGATCACCGGGGCCCAGGTTTGCGACCCTCCGGGCAATTACGTAACGTTGGCGTTGTGAAAAACGCGGCGGCGCTCTCCGGGCACCAACCGACGGCCGCACCGGCCCTCGGTGTGCCCGTCTCGGCGCCTGCTGTGTCCACGTCGCCGGGCCTCGCCGGGTCGGCGGCGGCGGAGGTCTCCACGCGAGATCGGGTGACCCAGTTGCTGCTGGAGCAGGGTGCCACCACGGCCGCGCAGCTTGGCGCGTCGCTCGGGCTCAGCCCCGCGGCGATCCGCCGCCACCTGGACGCGATGCTCGCGGACGGTGACGTGTACGCCCGCGAGCAGCCCGTGCAGGGCAGTCGCGGTCGGGGGCGCCCGGCGAAGGTGTTCCTGCTGACCGAGGCCGCCCGGGTGCGCTGTGGCACACACCACTACGACAACATGGCCACCGCCGCGCTGCGCTGGATCGCCCGCAGTGGTGGCTCGGACGCGGTCGAGGCGTTCGCCGCCGAGCAGGTGTCCGCGCTCGAGTCCCGTTGTCGGACGGCCATGGAGGACGCCGGCGACGACCCCCTCGCCCGAGCCGAGGCACTCGCCGCCGCGCTCACCGGCGAGGGTTACGCTGCCAATGCGACCACGATCGCCTCCGGCGGCCAGCTCTGTCAGCACCACTGCCCGGTGGCGCACGTGGCCGCCGAGTTTCCACAGCTGTGCGAGGCCGAGACCGCGGTCATCTCCCGTCTGGTCGGCACCCACGTGCAGCGTCTGGCCACCATCGCGCACGGCGACGGGGTGTGCACCACGCACATCCCGACCCAGCCGGGCCGCGCTCAATCCGGTAATCCCGTCACCACTGTGAGGACAGATAGATGACCGAGCAGATCGTCCAGCCCCTGACCCAGGAAGAGCAGCTCGCCGCCCTGGGCCGGTACGAGTACGGCTGGTCCGACCCGGACGCCGCCGGGGCGGCTGCCCAGCGCGGCATCAACGAGGCGGTGGTGCGGGACATCTCGGCCAAGAAGAACGAGCCGGAGTGGATGCTCGACCTGCGGCTGAAGGGCCTGCGGCTGTTCGGCCGTAAGCCGATGCCGGCGTGGGGCGCGGACCTCACCGGGATCGACTTCGACAACATCAAGTACTTCGTGCGGTCCACCGAGAAGCAGGCCACCAGCTGGGAGGACCTGCCCGAGGACATCAAGAACACCTATGACCGGCTGGGCATCCCGGAGGCGGAGAAGCAGCGGCTGGTCGCCGGTGTCGCGGCGCAGTACGAGTCGGAGGTCGTCTACCACAAGATCCGCGAGGACCTTGAGGAGCAGGGCGTCCTCTTCCTGGACACCGACACGGCGCTGCGTGAGCACGAGGACGTCTTCAAGGAGTACTTCGGCACGGTGATCCCGGTCGGCGACAACAAGTTCGCCGCGCTGAACACCTCCGTGTGGTCCGGCGGTTCGTTCATCTACGTGCCGAAGGGCGTGCACGTCGAGATCCCGCTGCAGGCCTACTTCCGGATCAACACGGAGAACATGGGCCAGTTCGAGCGGACGCTGATCATCGTCGACGAGGGTGCGTACGTGCACTACGTCGAGGGCTGCACCGCGCCGCTCTACTCCTCCGACTCGCTGCACAGCGCGGTCGTGGAGATCATCGTCAAGAAGAACGCACGCTGCCGCTACACGACCATCCAGAACTGGTCGAACAACGTCTACAACCTGGTCACCAAGCGCGCCGTCTGCCACGAGGGCGCGACCATGGAGTGGGTCGACGGCAACATCGGCTCCAAGGTGACGATGAAGTACCCGGCGGTCTACATGACCGGCGAGCACGCCAAGGGTGAGGTGCTCTCGGTGGCGATGGCCGGCGAGGGTCAGCACCAGGACGCCGGCGCCAAGATGGTGCACGCCGCGCCGCACACGAGCAGCACCATCGTGTCGAAGTCGATCGCCCGTGGCGGCGGCCGCACGTCGTACCGGGGTCTGGTGCAGGTGCTGGAGGGCTCGCACCACAGCCGGAGCACGGTCAAGTGCGACGCCCTGCTCGTCGACACCATCTCCCGCTCGGACACCTACCCGTACGTCGACATCCGCGAGGACGACGTGGCGATGGGGCACGAGGCGACCGTCTCCAAGATCAGCGACGACCAGCTCTTCTACCTGATGAGCCGGGGCCTGAGCGAGGACGAGGCGATGGCCATGATCGTCCGTGGCTTCATCGAGCCGATCGCCAAGGAGCTCCCGATGGAGTACGCGCTGGAGCTCAACCGCCTGATCGAGCTTCAGATGGAGGGCGCGGTCGGCTGACGCCGCCGCTCCCCGTGGCGGGCCCGGAACACCGGCCCGCCACACCCGGCCCCCACTTGTCGTCACGGAACAGACAGACCAAGGAAGAGATGACTACCCAGGCTTCCGCGCCGCCGCCCAGCACCAAGTCGCAGGCGCTGCGCTCGTACGACGTCGCCGACTTCCCGGCCCTCACCGGCCTGGAGGAGGATTGGCGTTTCACTCCGCTCAAGCGCCTCCGCGGCCTGACCGGCGAGTCGTCGGACGAGGCGCCGGCCGCGACCGGCACGGTCCGGCACGAGTACGGTGACCTGCCCGAGGGCGTCGCCATCACTCGCATCGGCCGTGACGACGAGCGGGTCGGCAGTGTGCTGATTCCCGTCGACCGGGTCAGCGCGCTGGCCTACGGCTCCGCCGCCGACGCCCTGCTGCTGCGGGTGGCTCCTGATGTGGTGCTCGGCGAGGCGGTGCGTCTGCGGGTGGTCGGCGAGGGCGTCGAGCAGCCGTCCTTCGGTCACACCTTCGTCGAGGTGGGCCGGTTCGCCGAGGCGACGGTGGTCCTGGAGCACGTGGGTTCGGCCACCCTGGCCGACAACGTCGAGGTGACCGTGGCCGACGGGGCGAAGCTGACCCTGGTCACGGTCGCCGACTGGGCCGACGACGCGGTCCAGGCCCAGCACCTGAAGATCAAGCTGGGCCGGGACGCCAAGGTCATCCACATCCAGGTGTCCCTGGGCGGGGATCTGGTCCGGCAGTTCACAAGCGTGGAATACACCGGGCGGGGTGGCGAGGCCGAGCTGTACGGCGTCTACTTCGCCGACTCCGGCCAGCACCTGGAGCACCGGCAGTTGGTCGACCACAACGTGCCGGACTGCCGCAGCTACGTCGGCTACCGGGGCGCCTTGCAGGGCGAGAGCGCGCACACCGTCTGGGTGGGTGACGTGCTGATCCAGGCCGAGGCGACAGGCACCGACACGTACGAGATCAACCGGAACCTGCTGCTCACCGACGGCGCGCGGGCTGACTCCGTACCCAATCTGGAGATCGAGACCGGCGAGATCGCCGGCGCCGGCCACGCCAGCGCGACCGGGCGCTTCGACGACGAGCAGCTCTTCTACCTGATGGCCCGGGGCATTCCGGAGAGTGAGGCCCGCCGGCTGGTGGTCCGCGGCTTCTTCGCCGAGCTGATCAACAAGATCCCGGTCGAGTCGCTGCGGGAGAGCCTCGGCGACGCGATCGAGGCCCGGCTGACCAAGGCCGGCGCCTGATGATCCGGCTCTGTTCCGCCGAGGACGTGCCGAAGGGCACCGCGATCCGCGCGGACGTCGACGGCACCCCGATCGCCCTGGTGCACGGCGAGGACGGCAACTTCTACGCCGCGTACGACGAGTGCTCGCACGCCGCCGTCGCCCTCTCCGAGGGTGAGGTCGACGGTTGCACGCTCGAGTGCTGGTTGCACGGCTCGCGCTTCGACCTGCGCAGCGGCGAGCCGACCGGCCTGCCCGCCACCGAACCCGTTCCCGTCTACCCCGTCGAAGTCCGCGACGGCGACATCTACCTCAGCCTGACGCCGAGTAATGGAGTGACCCGATAATGAGCACCCTGGAGATCCGCGACCTGAAGGTGTCGGTCAAGCTGCCCGAGGGTGAGCTCAAGCCGATCCTGGCCGGCGTCGACCTGACCGTGAAGTCGGGCGAGACCCACGCGATCATGGGCCCGAACGGTTCCGGCAAGTCCACCCTGGCGTACTCGATCGCCGGTCACCCGAAGTACGAGATCACCGGCGGCACGGTGACCCTCGACGGCGAGGACGTGCTGGCCATGACCGTCGACGAGCGCGCTCGCGCCGGCCTCTTCATGGCCATGCAGTACCCGGTCGAGGTGCCCGGCGTCTCGGTGGCGAACTTCCTGCGGACCGCGAAGACCGCAATCGACGGTGCGGCGCCCAAGCTGCGCACCTGGGGCGGCGAGCTGCGTGGCGCGATGGAGCGCCTCCAGATGGACCCGGCGTTCGCCCAGCGCAACGTCAACGAGGGCTTCTCCGGTGGTGAGAAGAAGCGGCACGAGATCGTCCAACTGGAGCTGCTCAAGCCGAAGATCGCGATCCTCGACGAGACCGACTCCGGCCTCGACGTGGACGCGCTGCGGGTGGTCAGCGAGGGCGTCAACCGGGTCCGCGACACCGGCGACACCGGTGTGCTGCTGATCACCCACTACACCCGGATCCTGCGCTACATCAAGCCCGACTTCGTGCACGTCTTCGTGGCTGGCCGGATCGTCGAGCAGGGCGGCCCGGAGCTGGCCGACAAGCTCGAGGCCGAGGGCTACGAGCGGTACGCCGCCGGGGCCGGCACGGCCAAGGCCTGAGTGGGAGAGGCGCTGCCGAGATGACCAGCATCGCGATCCCCGAGGGGATGCCGCAGTACGACGACGTGCCGCGTTTCGACGTGGCCCGGGTGCGCGCCGACTTCCCGATCCTCGGTCGGGAGATCAACGGGCATCCGCTGGTCTACCTCGACAGCGCCAACACCTCGCACAAACCCCGTCAGGTGCTCGAGGTGCTCGACGAGCACTACGCGCGGCACAACGCCAACGTGTCGCGCTCGGTGCACACCCTGGGCACCGAGGCGACCGAGGCGTACGAGGGGGCGCGGGCGAAGGTCGCCGCGTTCATCAACGCGCCGAGCGTCGACGAGGTGGTGTTCACGAAGAACTCCACCGAGGCGATCAACATCGTGGCGTACGCCTTCTCGAACGCCTCGCTGCGCCCGGACGCCGACAGTCGTTTCCGGCTCGGCCCCGGTGACGAGGTGGTGATCTCCGAGATGGAGCACCACTCGAACATCGTCCCGTGGCAGTTGCTCTGTGAGCGCACCGGCGCGACCCTGCGCTGGTTCCCGGTCACCGACCAGGGTCGGCTGGACGAGTCGGGCCTGGAGGATCTGGTCACCGAACGGACGAAGATCGTCTCGCTGGTGCACACGTCGAACATCCTCGGCACCGTCAACGCCACCTCCCGGATCACCGCCCGGGTTCGTGAGGTGGGCGCGCTGCTGCTGCTGGACTGCTCGCAGTCCGTGCCGCACCTGCCCATCGACGTGGTCGACCTGGACGCCGACTACATCGTCTTCACCGGCCACAAGATGTGCGGGCCGACCGGCATCGGTGTGCTCTGGGGTCGCGGTGAGCTGCTGGCGGCGATGCCGCCGGTGATGGGCGGCGGCTCGATGATCGAGACGGTCACCATGGCCCGCTCGACGTTCGCCGCGCCGCCGGCCCGCTTCGAGGCGGGCACCCCGCCGATCGCCGAGGCGGTCGCGCTCGGTGCGGCGGTCGACTACCTGACCGGCGTCGGGATGCGGGCCATCCAGTGGCACGAGAAGGAGCTGACGGCGTACGCGCTGGACGCGCTCGGCTCGGTACCGGACCTGCGGATCTTCGGCCCGACCGTGCCGGTGGGTCGGGGTGGCACCATCTCGTTCGCGCTCGGTGACGTGCACCCGCACGACGTGGGTCAGGTGCTCGACTCGCTCGGCGTGCAGGTGCGGGTCGGCCACCACTGTGCCAAGCCGGTGTGCAGCCGGTTCGGCGTCCCGGCCATGACCCGGGCCTCGTTCTACCTCTACACCACCACCGAGGAGATCGACGCTCTGGTGGCCGGTCTGGAGCAGGTGCGGAAGGTGTTCCGATGAGCCGGGCGACGCAGGAGCATGGCGAATCGACGGGAGTTCAGCCTGATGCAACTTGAGTCTCTCTATCAGGAGATCATCCTGGACCACTACAAGCGCCCGCACGGGCGTGGCCTGCGCGACGCCGACGACCCGGGCGACCAGGTCGCGGAGGCGCACCACGTCAACCCCACCTGCGGTGACGAGGTCACCGTCCGGGTGGCCACCGACGGCACGGTGCTGCACGACATCTCGTACGACGGGATGGGCTGCTCGATCAGCCAGGCCTCGGCCAGCGTGCTGCACGAGTTGCTGCGCGGTCGGGGTGCCGGGGAAGCATTCGAGGTGCACGAGGCGTTCGTGGAGTTGATGTCCGGACGTGGCAAGGTCACGCCGGACGAGGACGTGCTCGGTGACGGGGTGGCTTTCGCGGGCGTGGCCCGGTACCCCGCCCGGGTCAAGTGCGCGCTGCTGCCGTGGATGGCCTTCAAGGACGCCGCGGCACGCGCCGGTGTGGGCGTGAGCCCAGAGGTGAAGGCGTGACTGTGGGTCAGCGAGCGAACAACACGGTGGTGCCCTGTGGCATCACCCAGCGAAGCGGAGGGACGGCATGAGCGAGCGTCAGCGAGCGAATCAGTGGTTCAGCGCGTCGGTGCCTCATGGCGTCACGGAGCGAAGCGGAGGGACGGCATGAGCGAGAACACTGCCACTGAGGCCACGCCGGAGGCCGGTGACGCCACTACGACGCCGCTGACCGACGTCGTGACGACCGATGGCACCGGTGACGCCGCCGCCCCGACGGGTGGCGTCAGCAAGGCCATGCTCGCCGACATCGAGGAGGCGATGAAGGATGTCGTCGACCCGGAGCTCGGCATCAACGTGGTCGACCTGGGCCTCGTGTACGGCGTACACGTCGACGACGAGAACGTCGCCACCCTGGACATGACGCTCACCTCGGCGGCCTGCCCGCTGACCGACGTGATCGAGGACCAGACCCGGCAGGCGCTGACCACCGGCCCGGGCGGTGGCCTGGTCAACGACATCCGGATCAACTGGGTGTGGCTCCCGCCGTGGGGCCCGGACAAGATCACCGACGAGGGTCGTGACCAGCTCCGCTCGTTGGGCTTCAACGTCTGACCGATCCACTTCGTCGAGCGCGGTACCCCGTCGGGGTGCCGCGCTCGATGCGTTTCGGAACTGAACCGAGAATTTAGTGGAACGGATCATTCCGCTCTGCTAAGCTCGTCTTAGCAAACGGAGCGGAACATTCCGATCCGATGGCGGGCTGGTGGCCCGCTTTGGCAGCCGGCAGAGAGGGCAGGACCATGAGCGAGATGGCAGCGGGGCAGTGGCGGATCGTGCTCGCGGAGGCGCACGAGGCGCTTCGCACTGTCGTCGAGGGAGTTCCGGCCGACGCCTGGGAGCGGTCCACCCCGTGCGATCGGTGGAACGTCACCCAGGTGCTCCAGCACGCGACCGGCGACCAGATCGCCTTCGCCGCGGCGATCAGCGGCGGTCCGGGGCCGGCGGAGGACCCGTTCGCGCCCTCCGGTCGCCTCGACGGTGACAAACTGGCCGGCCTGGGCGCCGCCCTCGACGCGTCTGCTCGGGCCTGGAAGGGCGTCGCCGACGACGACCCGGCGGTGCCCACGCCGCTGCCGCAGGGCAAGTTGCCGGCTCACGTCGGCGCCGTCGCGTGCGCCCTCGATGCGGCGGTGCACGCCTGGGACATCGCGACGGCCACCGGCCAGCCGTCCCCGCTCGGCGCCGACCTGGCCCGCCCACTGCTGGCGGTGGCCCGGCAGATCGTCGAGCCGCTGCGGAACTACGGCGCGTACGCCCCGGCGATCGCCACCGGCTCGGAGGCCGACGAGGCAAGCGTCCTGCTCGCCTACCTCGGCCGCGACCCCCAGTGGTCCGGCGGGAAGCGCTGACCGGCCGACGGAGGCCCGTTCAACCCCGTGATCGTGCTCGATCATTGATGTAGTGGTTTCGGCGAGCGGTCGAGGCCACTACATCCCGGTTTGAGCACGATCATGGTGCCGACGCGTCTCGTGGCCGGCCTGCGCCGAATGCCTCGTCGTCAAGATCCGCGCACCATCAGGGATGTTGGTGCCTCCCGCGCGTCTGAGGCAGCAACATCCCCGCTGTTGTGGGGTGTGGGGTGTGGGGTGTAAAGCGGTGGCGGGGGTGGGGATCGGGCCGCAGGATGACTGTGTGATTGAGGCGTACCCGATGCAGGTCTTTGTCCGTGCGGCGACTGCCGTGCGTCGACAGCGGCCGGTTCCCGGGCGAGCCTCGACCCGCCACCGACGGCCATGACTGGGGCGTTCCTCGCCGGTCTGGTGGCCGGTTACGGTGTCGCCATCCCGGTCGGCGCGATCGCGATCCTCATCCTGGGGCTCAGTGCCCGTACCTCGTTCCGGGTCGGCGCGGCCGCGGCCCTCGCCGTGGCGACTGCCGACGGCCTGTACGCCGCAGTGGCCGCGCTGGGCGGCGCGAGCCTGGCCGGGATCATCGCGCCGGTTGCCGGGCCGCTGCGGGTGGTGGCGGTCGTGGTGTTGCTGGGGCTCGCCGCGCACGGCCTCTGGCGGACCTGGGCTGCCCACCGTTCGCGGGCGACGCCGGCGGCGCGGGCCGGTCGGGGCATGGGCACTCCGGGGCGGGCCTACGCGGCGCTGCTCGGGTTGACCCTGCTGAATCCGGCGACGGTCCTCTACTTCGTCGCGTTGGTGCTCGGGCGCCCGGACACCACCGATGCGAGCCTGCTGCCGGCGGCACTGTTCGTGGCGGGTGTGTTCCTCGCGTCGGCGAGCTGGCAGCTGCTCATCGCCGGTGGCGGCACCGTGGTCGGCCGGGCGCTGACCGGCCCGCGCGGGCGGCTGGTCACCGGCCTGGTCTCCAGCGTGCTGATCGCCGCGCTGGCGGTGCTCGCGCTGCTGCCGGGCTGAGCACCAGGCACACCGGGCCGTGGCGTACGGTCGGGCGGTGACCAGTCGACCCGCAGCCGGCGGAGGCCGGTGGGTCGAGGTCGACCCGGCCCGCGTCGGCCGCTGGGTGGAGGGCTTCGCCGACCGGCACGGTTCACCCACCACCAGCATGCGGGAGTACGGCCTGCTGCTCGCCGCCCCGGACGGCGCAACCGCCGAGCTGTACGCCCCACCGGGGGCGTCGCCGGGCGGGGA
Source organism: Micromonospora sp. NPDC003944 (assembly GCF_053605225.1). Lineage (NCBI taxonomy): Bacteria > Bacillati > Actinomycetota > Actinomycetes > Micromonosporales > Micromonosporaceae > Micromonospora > Micromonospora sp. NPDC003944. The sequence goes on along the minus strand of NZ_JBSGIV010000018.1, from coordinate 95,088 downwards.
TGTGGCCGGGTTCGTGGCCTCCGCCGTCGCGCCTCGCCGGATCGGCCTGCTGCTCGCCCGCAAGGGTGCGGTGGCGGTCGGGGTGGCCGACGGCGCCGACCTCGTGGTCTCCAAGGTGGACACCCGGTACGTGCAGGGGCGCACCGCCGCTGGAGGGTGGTCGCAGCAGCGGTTCGCGCGCCGACGCGACAACCAGGCGAAGGCGGCGCTAGGTGACGCGGCGGAGTTGGCCGTACGGCTGCTGTTGCCGGAGGCGGCGATGCTCGCCGCGGTGGTGTGCGGTGGTGACCGGCGGGCGGTGGACGGGGTGCTCGCCGACCGGCGGTTGGCCCCGCTCGTGCCGCTACGGGCGGAGCGGTTGCTCGACGTGCCGGAACCCCGGCACGCGGTGCTGGTCGCGGCGGTGGGCGCGGCCCGGTCGGTACGGATCCTGGTGCGCGACCCCGACTGACCTCGGCGTTCGCTGGCGGGTCGGCGCGGGAGACGACCGCCACGCAATACGGGGTTCTCGGCGTGCTGCCGCAGGGGTGGCCGGAGGATGGGCGTGTGGAGTTTCTGGTCGACATGGTGACGACGGTGCCGCGGGGGACGGCGTCGCCGACATGCGCGCGCCGTTGACGCCGCACCCGAACGACTCGGGTCAGCCGCACCGCTGAGCCTCGAAACCGGCTCGCAGGCACGTCCGTCAGTAGGGGGGCCATCATGTCCGAGGCGCAGATCCTGCGTACCGTCCTCGACCGCTGGAAGTCGGCTGTCGACGCCCATGAGCCCGATCGGGTCGCGGCGTGTTTCACCGACGACGCGGTCTTTCAGGGGTTGCAGCCGTACACGGTCGGTCGTGCCGGTGTCGCCGCGTACTACGCCTCCCAGCCGCTCGGGCTGACCGCCGCGTACGACATCCGGGAGATCCGTCGTTTCGCTGACGACGTGGTGTTCGGGTATCTGGAGGTGGAGTTCGGCTTCACCGACCGGCCGGCCCTGACCGTCAACCTCGGCGTGCTCCTGCGGCGGGTCGACGACGACTGGCTGATCGGGCACTACCAGGTCTCGCGGCTCACCTGACGGGGAGCTTCGGCAGGGAAAGTGATCGTGGCAGGCCCATCGAGGGGCCTGCCACGATGTCGGTGAGGGGTCAGAGCTGGTCGGTGCCGAAGGTGTCGCAGGTCTTCGGGTCACCGCGGTCGTAGCCTTGGGAGAACCAGCGCTTGCGCTGCTCGGACGTGCCGTGGGTGAACTGGTCCGGGTTGACCCGTCCGCCGGAGCGCTCCTGGATGCTGTCGTCACCGATCGCCTCGGCGGCCTGGACGGCCTCGCTGATGTCGGTCTGGGTGATGGACTTGAACAGCGGTTCCCGGCCGGTCTTGTCCTTGCTCTCGGTGGCGTGCTTGGCCCAGGCGCCGGCGTAGCAGTCGGCCTGCAACTCCAGCCGGACCGAGGCGGACTGGGGGCCGCTCTGGTCGCCCTGGCCGGCCTTCGCGTTGGTGCCGAGCAGGTTCTGGATGTGGTGTCCGTACTCGTGGGCGAGCACGTAGGGCTGGGCGAACTCGCCCTTCGCCCCGAACCGGGAGGCCAACTCGTCGTAGAAGCTCAGGTCGATGTACACCTGCTTGTCGGCCGGGCAGTAGAACGGGCCGACGCCCGAGTCGGCCTGCCCGCAGCCGGTGTTGACGGCGGACTGGAAGAAGTTGGTGTCGGTCGGCTCGTACTTGCCGTTGCCCAGCTCCGGGTACGCCGTCTGCCAGTAGGCCTGGATGCTGTTGACGTAGAGCAGGTTGCGGCAGCGGGCGTCGTCGAGTCGGTCGGCGTTCTGGGTCGAGCACAACTGCTCCAGGTCCGTGCCGCCGGCCTGGCCGCCCTCGTCGCCGTTGGTCATGGCGTTGAGGCCGAACCCGCCGCCGAGCAGGGCGATGAGCACGGCCACCACGATGCCGATGATGCCGCCCCGGCCGCCGCCGCCGGGGATGGGGATGCCGAATCCGCCGCCGCCCGACCCGCCGCCCCGACCCAGGTCGTTGGCCTGGGAGGTGTCGAGCTCGGCCCGCTCGTTGAGTTCCATGGTGACCCCGATCGCCGTATGCCGGTGAGTGTCTGTTGTGTGTCGTTTCGTTCATCAAGTGCCGGACGGGGTCCGGACAGGCGTTCCGGTACCCGATGATCTTGATTGGTAATCCGGGCAGACCGTTCGGCGGCGCCCGGTACACTTGTCGGGTGCTGCGCTGCGAAGGCTGAACCGCCCCGCGCCGTCGGGCCCCTCGAGCCCGCCGGCCGTTTCGCGTGCCCCGAGTCAGCCTTCCGACCCCGAGAGCGAGCCCGCAACCATGATCACTGCCACCGGCCTGGAACTGCGTGCCGGTTCCCGGATCCTGCTGTCCGACACCACCCTGCGGGTGCAGCCCGGTGACCGGATCGGCCTGGTCGGTCGCAACGGCGCCGGCAAGACCACCACGCTGAAGGTGCTCGCCGGCGAGGGGCAGCCCTACGGCGGCCAGATCGACAAGCGCAGCGCCATCGGCTACCTGCCGCAGGACCCGCGCACGGGTGACCTGGAGGTCACCGGCCGCGACCGGGTGCTGTCGGCGCGCGGTCTGGACGTGCTGATGTCCCAGATGAAGGAGATCGAGGCCCAGCTCGCCGAGGACGCCGACGACAAGCTGGTCCGTCGCTACGGCGCGCTTGAGGACCAGTTCGCCGCCCTGGGCGGGTACGCGGCCGAGGCCGAGGCCGCGCGGATCTGCGCCAACCTCGGCCTACCGGACCGGGCGCTCGCGCAGACCATCGGCACCCTCTCCGGTGGTCAGCGTCGGCGCATCGAGCTGGCCCGGATCCTGTTCCGCGACGCGGGTGAGAACGGCGGCGGCATCCTGCTGCTCGACGAGCCCACCAACCACCTCGACGCCGACTCGATCACCTGGCTGCGGGGCTTCCTCGCCAACCACAAGGGCGGCCTGATCGTGATCTCCCACGACGGCGCGCTGCTGGAGTCGGTGGTCAACAAGGTCTGGTTCCTCGACGCCACCCGATCGGTCGTCGACGTGTACAACCTGGGCTGGAAGGCCTACCTGGAGGCGCGCGAGACCGACGAACGGCGTCGTCGTCGGGAGCGGGCCAACGCGGAGAAGAAGGCCGGCGCGCTGATGGCGCAGGCCGACAAGATGCGGGCCAAGGCCACCAAGACCGTGGCCGCGCAGAACATGGCCCGCCGGGCCGAGAAGCTGATCTCCGGCCTGGAGGAGGTGCGGGTCGCCGACCGGGTGGCCAAGGTGCGTTTCCCCAGCCCCGCGCCGTGCGGCAAGACTCCGCTCACGGCGACGGGCCTCTCCAAGTCGTACGGGTCGCTGGAGATCTTCACGGACGTCAACGTGGCGGTGGACCGGGGCTCCCGGGTGGCCATCCTCGGGCTCAACGGTGCCGGCAAGACGACCCTGTTGCGGATGCTCGGCGGGCTGCTGAACCCGGACACCGGTGAGGTGCACGCCGGCCACGGCCTGCGGCTGGGCTACTACGCCCAGGAGCACGAGACGCTCGACGTGGAGCGCACCGTGCTGGAGAACATGCGGGCCGCCGCCGTCGAGCAGTCCGACACCGACCTGCGCAAGATCCTGGGCGCGTTCCTCTTCTCCGGCGACGACGTGAACAAGCCGGCCGGCGTGCTGTCCGGCGGCGAGAAGACCAGGCTCGCCCTCTCCACCCTGGTCTGCTCCGGCGCCAACGTGCTGTTGCTCGACGAGCCGACGAACAACCTCGACCCGGTCAGCCGGGAGCAGGTGCTCGACGCGATCGCCAACTATCCCGGTGCGATCGTCCTGGTCACCCACGACCCGGGTGCCGTCCTCGCGCTCAAGCCGGACCGGGCGATCCTGCTGCCCGACGGCGACGAGGACGCCTGGAGCGACGACCTGCTCGAGCTGGTCGAGTTGGCCTGACCTCGTCCCGGCGGCCGACGGCGTGCGCGGCGGTCGGCGGCGTTCGCGGCGTGCGCGGCGTCGTCAGCCGAGCAGGTCGACAAGTCGGCCGAGGACGCCGGAGCTGACCAGGATCACCACGCCGATGCCGATGAAGATCGTCGGGACCAGCCAGTGGCCGGCGCGTTCGACCAACGCGACCACCCGGGGGTGGCCGCCCAGCCAGGCGCCGACGGCACACCACAGCGCGATGAGCAGCACGAAGACCAGGAGGAACACCGCGCTGTCGGCCGGGCCGAGGGCTCGGAAGACGGGTACGTAGACGGCCACGTTGTCGGCGCCGTTCGCGATCGTCACCCCGGCCACGCCGAGCGCTCCGGTGACGACCGTGGGGGCCTCGTCCTCGTCGGAGCGACGCAACGCGCGCACGCCAAGCGCGATCGGTAGCAGGCCGAGAAGCCCCGTCCACGGATCCGGCACCACGAGGAGCCCGGCCGCGACCACAGCGCTCGCCAGCGCGAGCGCACCGATTCCGAGGTATTGACCGGCGACGATCTGCCAGGTGCGCGGTCGACCTGTGCTGCGGGCCGCCACGAAGAACAGGGTCAGGATGACGATGTCGTCGATGTCGGTCGCGGCGAAGACCACCGCCGCTCCGGCCGCCGTGCTGAACAGGTCGATCACGACGGCAGGTTACGGCTCGTCGGGGGCCGCCAGCGACTGCGGGGGGTACGCGCGGACGCCGCGGCGGGACCGATCGCCAGGATCACTCTATCGGGAAGCTGACATTGCATAGCGTGTCGGTTGGCGAAGAGTTGATATCTGGCGCATGATCGTTCGAGGCGGTCTAATAGGTGGGACCGTATCCGAACCGCACAGTCTGGGACGTGAGGACACAGCATGGCAGCCACTGGCACAGCCACCAGCACTGAGAAGGGTCGCCGGATCGTCGGAGCCGAGCGTCAGACGCTCGCCAAGGACCTGGTAAAGCGGTACACCTCGGGGGAGAGCATCCGCGCGTTGGCGGCCTCGACCGGCCGTTCCTACGGGTTCATCCACCGAGTGCTCACCGAGTCCGGGGTGCAGCTGCGTCAGCGCGGTGGTGCCCGGCGCCGCAAGAAGGCGTGACCCGCCCCTCAGCGTCGTCCACCAGCGCCGCGCCCCGGGACGTCCGGTGACCGCCGAGGCTACCGGGGTTCGGCTGACTTGCGACGGGCCGGTCGCCACGGTGACGTTGTGCCGGCCCGACGTGCTCAATGCTCAGACACCCGCGATGTGGCGAGCGATGAGCGACTTCTCCCGCGACCTGCCCGGCGACGTGCGGGTGGTGGTGGTCCGCGGTGAGGGTCGTGCGTTCTCGGCCGGCCTCGATCTCGCGGTGGCGGGTGCCTCCGGCCCGGGGTCGTTCGCCGAGTTGGCGACGCTGCCCGAGCAGGAGTGCGCCGAGCGCATCGCGGAGTTCCAGGCCGGTTTCACCTGGCTGCACCGGCCGGATGTCATCTCGGTGGCGGCCGTGCAGGGCCACGCGATCGGCGCCGGCTTCCAACTCGCGCTCGCCTGTGACCTGCGCGTGCTGTCGTCGGACGCGAAGCTGTCGATGGCCGAGGTGACCCTCGGCCTGGTGCCCGACCTGGCCGGCACGAAACGCCTCGTCGAGGTGGTCGGCTATTCCCGCGCGCTGGAGATCTGCGCCACCGGCCGCCGGTTGGATGCCGCCGAGGCGGATCGGATCGGGCTGGCCACGCTTGTCGTTGCCCCGGCCGAGTTGGACGACGCGGTACGGGACCTGACGGCCGGCCTGCTCTCCGGGGCTCGCGACGCCGTGGTGGAGATCAAGGCGTTGCTCGCCGGTGCGGGCGGGCGGTCGCACGCCGACCAGCAGCGCGCCGAGCGGGAGGCGCAGACCCGTCGGCTGCGTGACCTCGCCGGCAAGGGAGAATAGGTAAGGACCGCACGGGAAGATCCGGGTTACGACCGAGGTTGTCACACTCGTCGGGAGAATTGACCTGACGGTGCGGTCTGCCCGGCAACCCGGAGGTGAGCGATGTCCAACCCGATGTCCGGCGGTGGCATGGCCGGGTGGAGCATGCTCCGGTCGATGCGCAACCGCGACGAGGTCTCCACCCACCGGCTGAAGCGCGGGGTGGCCCGCCGCATCGTCGCCTTCGCCCACCCCTACCGGCGCGACATCGTCGTGTTCCTGGCCACCGTGGTGTTGGCCGCAATCATCGGCGTGGCCACTCCGGTGCTCGCCGGCGACGTGATCAATGCGATCAACCGGGGCGGCACCGAGGCCGGCCGGCTCGTGGTGCGGCTGGCCCTGTTCATCGCCGCGCTTGCGGTCGCCGACGCGCTGCTGTCGCTGGCCCAACGGTGGTACTCCGCCCGCATCGGCGAGGGCATCATCTTCAACCTGCGTACCCGGGTCTACGACCACGTGCAGCGGATGCCGTTGCAGTTCTTCACGCGTACGCAGACCGGCGCCCTGGTCAGCCGGCTCAACAACGACGTGCTCGGGGCCCAGCGGGCGTTCACCTCCACCCTGTCCGGTGTGGTCAGCAACGTGATCCAGTTGGTGCTCACCGCGGCGGTGATGTTCACCCTGTCCTGGCAGATCACCGCGCTCTCACTGGTGCTGCTGCCGATCTTCATCATTCCGGCGCGCCGGGTCGGCCGACGGCTGGCGGACATCACCCGCGAGGCGTACAACCTCGACGCCAAGATGAACGCGACGATGACCGAGCGGTTCGGGGTGGCCGGCGCGCTGCTGGTGAAGCTCTTCGGGCAGCCCGAGATCGAGGCCCGCCGGTTCGCCGACCGGGCCGAGCGGGTCCGCGACATCGGCATCCAGTCCGCGATGTACTCGCGCACGTTCTTCGTGGCGATGCTGCTTGTCGCGTCGTTGGCGCAGGCGCTGACCTACGGTCTGGGCGGCTGGCTGGCGGTGACCGGCGGCGTCAGCGCCGGCACCGTGGTGACGCTCGCGCTGCTGCTCACCCGGCTGTACGGGCCGCTCACCGCGCTCTCCAACGTGCGGGTGGACGTGATGAGCGCGTTGGTCTCCTTCGACCGGGTCTTCGAGGTGCTCGACCTCGAGCCGGGCATCGTGGAGAAGACCGACGCGGTGCCGGTGCCCCGTGGCGCCGGTCGGGTCGACTTCCGCGACGTGCGGTTCCGCTATCCGAGCGCCGCCGAGATCTCCCTCGCCTCGCTGGAGGAGGTCGCCGCACTCGACCGGACGGTCAACGAACCGGTCCTCAAGGGGGTCTCGTTCAGCGTCGAGCCGGGGCAGATGGTCGCGCTTGTCGGCCCGTCCGGTGCCGGCAAGTCGACGCTGTCGATGCTCATCTCCCGGATCTACGACGTCAGCGACGGGCAGGTGCTCGTCGGCGGGGTGGACGTCCGCGACGCGACGCTCGCCTCCCTGCGGGACGAGATAGGCGTGGTCACCCACTTTTTGGGCGAGGTTGGGTGGGGGAGCGGCGGGGACCCGTGCGGGGACGTGCAACGCCGGCCGTCCGTGCGACGCGAGCGCGGTGGGTGGGATCCCCGGCCCGGCAACTGGGAGGAGTGGACCCGATGGTGGACGCGACCACGAGGTTCTTCGAGGACCTGGACCGGCGGGGGTACGAGCCGCTGCTGGCCAAGACCTCCGGGACGCTGCGGATCGACCTGCACGAGGGGGCGCAGACCCGGCACTGGCTGCTGCGGATCGACCACGGCCGGCTGAACGTCAGTCAGGAGGACCGGGAGGCCGACACGGTGATCGGCGCGAGCCCGGTCCTCTTCGACGACATCGCCTCGGGGCGCGAACACGGCCTGGCCGCGCTGCTGCGGGGCGACATGACGGTGTCGGGCGACGCTCGTCTCGTCGTACAGGTGGAGCGGATCTTCCCGGGTTCCCCGGACGCCCGAGGGCCGCGTCGGCGATTCGCCGGGGAGGTGCACTGATGGGGCAGAGCAACACGATCCGGATCCTGGACGGCAACACGTTCGTCGTCTGCGAGGACACCGGCGACATCGAGGCGACGCCGAGCGAGCCCACCGGGCTCTTCTCCATCGACACCCGGTTCCTGTCGACCTGGGTGCTGACCGTCAACGGTGAACGACTCAACTCGCTCTCCTTCGACGACCTGCAGTACTTCGAGTCGCGGTTCTTCCTGGTCCCCGGGATGGCCACGCACTACATCGACGCGAAGCTGTCGATCATCCGGGAGCGCGCGGTGGGCGGCAGCTTCCGTGAGCAGTTGACCATCCTCAACCACGACGAGAAGCCCGTCGACCTGGAAGTCCGGATGGACGCGGCGTCGGACTTCGCCGACCTGTTCCAGGTCAAGGACGAGATCCTCAACAAGAAGGGCGAGATCTACACCGAGGTGGAGTCGGACCGGCTGCGGCTGGGGTACCGGCGGGGGAACTTCCGCCGGGAGACGGTGATCTCGTCGTCGATGGCGGCCCGGTACGACAGCAAGGGCTTCGCGTACACCGTCCACCTGGAGCCCAACGAGCAGTGGGAAGCCGCGATCGACGTGGAGACCCGCGCGGTCGGGCCCGGTGGCCGGGACCTGCGGTTCGGCCTGCGCATGCACGGCACCGAACGGCTCGCGCTCCAGCACGACCTGGAGCAGTGGATCGCCGACGCACCCAAGGTCAACAGTCAGCACGGCCGGGTGGCAAGCACGTACCGGCGCAGCCTCATCGACCTGGCGGCGCTGCGCTTCTCGCCGCTGTCACTCGGCGGCGCCACCCTGCCGGCCGCCGGTCTGCCCTGGTTCATGACCATGTTCGGCCGGGACAGCATCCTGACCTGCCTGCAGACACTGCCGTTCACCCCGCAGTTGTCGAAGACGACGCTGCGCATCCTGGCGTCCCTGCAGGGCAGCCGGTTCGACGACTTCCGGGACGAGGACCCGGGGCGCATCCTGCACGAGATGCGCTACGGCGAGACCGCAGCCTTCGAGGAGCAGCCACACTCGCCCTACTACGGCTCGGTGGACGCGACGCCGCTGTTCATCGTGCTGCTCGACGAGTACGAGCGGTGGAGCGGGGACGTCGCGCTGGTCAAGGAGCTGGAGCAGGAGTCCCGGGCGGCGCTCAGGTGGATCGACAACTACGCCGATCTGGTCGGCAACGGCTACATCTGGTACGAGCGACGCAACACCGACACCGGCCTGGAGAACCAGTGCTGGAAGGACTCCTGGGACTCGATCTCGTACTCCGACGGCACCTTGCCGCCGTTTCCACGGGCCACCTGCGAGGTGCAGGGGTACGCGTACGACGCGAAGGTCCGCGCGGCCCGGTTGGCCCGTGAGTTCTGGGGTGACCCGGAGTTCGCCGACCAGTTGGAGCGGGAGGCGGCGGAGCTGAAGGAGCGGTTCAACCGGGACTGGTGGGTGGCCGACGGCGAGTTCTTCGCCCTGGCCCTGGACCCGGACGGCCGCCAGTGCGACATCCTCAGCTCCAACATCGGCCACCTGCTGTGGAGCGGGATCGTCGAGCCGGATCGGGCGGAGAAGCTCGCCGCGCACCTGGTCGGGCCGCGGCTCTTCTCTGGCTGGGGGGTACGCACGCTCGCCGAGGGGGAGGCCCGGTACAACCCCATCGGCTACCACAACGGCACGATCTGGCCGTTCGACAACTCGTTCATCGCCTGGGGTCTGCGCCGCTACGGTTTCGCCGAGGAGGCCGCGACCATCGCCAACGGCATCCTGGACGCGGCCACGTACTTCGACGGCCGGTTGCCGGAGGCGTTCGGCGGCTATCCGCGGGAGCTGACCAAGTTCCCGGTGGAGTACCCCACGGCCTGCAGCCCGCAGGCGTGGTCGACCGGCACGCCGCTGCTGCTGTTGCGCACCATGCTCGGTCTGGAGCCGCACGAGGGTCACCTGGCGGTCGAGCCACGGCTGCCGGTGGGGATGGGTCGCATCGAGGTGCTGGACATCCCGGGTCGCTGGGGCCGGGTGGACGCGTTCGCCCGGGGTCGGCTGGACCTGAACAACCTCGGCGACTGACCGAGTCGACCACCGAACCGGCGGCGGTGCGCCACAGGCGCCGCCGCCGGTTCGCCGCTCAGCCGAACCCCAGCCGGTCAGGGTAGATTCTGCGAATGCCGGAGCTCGTGTACCCGCCCGTTATCGCCACCGCCAAGACGCTGTTCCGGGTCCTCGACCTGAAGATCACCATCGAGGGCGCCCACCACGTACCCCGCACGGGCGGCGCGGTGCTGGCCAGCAACCACGTCAGCTACCTCGACTTCGTCTTCGCCGGCCTGGGCGCGAACGCGTCGGGCCGGCTGGTCCGCTTCATGGCCAAGGACTCGGTCTTCACGCACAAGATCTCCGGCCCGCTGATGCGCGGTATGCGACACATCCCGGTGGACCGGCAGGCCGGCGCCGCCTCGTTCCGCGCCGCCGTGGCCGCGCTCAAGCAGGGCGAGGTCGTCGGCGTCTTTCCCGAGGCCACGATCAGCCGGTCCTTCACCGTCAAGGAGCTCAAGAGCGGCACCGTCCGGATGGCTCGTTCGGCAAAGGTGCCGGTGCTGCCGGTCGCGCTGTGGGGCACCCAGCGTCTCTGGACCAAGGGGCGCCCGCGCACGCTGACCCGCCGGCACACGCCGATCACCATCCTGATCGGTGAGCCGATCAACCCGGCTGACTTTCCGGACCCGAACGTTCTCGCCGCCGAGCTGACCACCCGACTCAGCGCCCTCGTCGACCGGGCGCAGCGGGATTATCCGGACACTCCGGCCGGCCCGGACGACACCTGGTGGCAGCCCGCGCACCTCGGCGGCAGCGCCCCCACGCCGGAGGAGGCCGCCGCGCTCGACGCGGCCACCGAACAGCCCGCCCCCAGCGCCTGACGCCGAACGGGTCCGTCGACATCCTCGGACACGGCCGGCCGTCGCCCGGGCCTGTCACAGGGCGGCCCGGGGCTTCGGCACACGCCGGGGTTGGCCGGATCGTTCCGCACCCGGGCAGGATGGTGTCTGCCGGCGCGAACGCCGTGCGGCCAGGATCGACGTCATGAGCAGAGCAGCACTCGTCGTGATCGACGTGCAGGAGTCCTTCCGTCAGCGCCCGATCTGGGCGTACGGTTCCAACCCCGATCTGGTCCGCCAGGTCGACCGCCTGGTGGCCGCCGCCCGGCAGCGCGGCGATCTGGTGGTCTGGGTCCTGCACTCGGAACCCGGCACAGGTGGGTTGTTCGACCCCGCCCTCGGCCACGTCCGGCTGATCGACGGGCTGGTCCCCGTCGACGGCGAGCCGACGCTCGTCAAGACCGCGCACAACGCGTTCACCACCACCAACCTCCAGCAGCTGCTCACCCAGGTGGGCGTCACCGACATCACCGTCTGCGGCATCCGCACCGAGCAGTGCGTGGAGACCACCACCCGGGTCGGCGCGGACCTCGGCTACCGGATGACCTTCGTCACCGACGCCACGCTGACCTTCCCCATCCCACACCGGGACCTGCCGGAGACCGCCACGGTCGCGGAGATCCTCGCCGACCCGCGCACCCTGGGCAACGAGGAGATCGTGACCCGCACCGAGTACGTGCTGGCGGGCCGCTTCGCGACCATCCGGACCGTGGACGAGGTGACCGGCGTGACCCTCGCCGGCACGCGGGGCTGACGGCGTGACCCGGGTGGTCTTCCTGCTGGTCCCACAGCTACACCTGTTGGACCTCGCCGGGCCGGCCCAGGTCTTCTCCAGCGCCGCCGACCTCGGGTACGACTACCGACTGCACTACGTCGCGGAACGCGAGCAGGTGCCCACCGTGCAGGGCGTACCGCTCGTCGCCGACACCCGATGGCCCGAGCTGGCCCCGGACGACCTGGTGATCGTGCCCGGTTGGCGGCCGGCGGCGCACGGGCCGCAGGGGCCGGTGTCGCCCGCCGACCTGCGGCGGCTCGCCGAGCACCACGCGGCCGGTGGCACGGTGGCAAGCGTCTGCGCCGGGGCGTACGCGCTCGGGAGGGCCGGGCTGCTCGACGGCCGACGCTGCACCACCCACCACGAGGTGCAGGACGACCTGGCCCGCCGGCACCCGGCGGCCCGGGTGGTCCGCGACGTGCTCTACGTGGTGGACGACCGGGTGGTCAGCTCGGCGGGCATCGCCAGTGGCATCGACGTGGCGCTGCACCTGGTGGCCACCCGGCACGGCCCGGCGACCGCTGCGAAGATCGCCCGCACACTCGTCGTCTACGCCCGCCGCAACGGGCACGAGCCGCAGGCCAGCGCGCTGATGCGGCACCGCTCCCACCTGTCCGACTCGGTGCACCGGGTGCAGGACCTGATCGACAGCCGGTACGCCGAGCCGTTGCCCCTGGCCGAGTTGGCCGCGGTCGGCGGCGTGGCCGAACGAACCCTGACCCGGCTGTTCCGGGCGAGCACCGGCCTCACCCCGCTCGGCTACCAGCAACTGCTCCGGGTGGAACGGGCCGAGCACCTGATCGGGCACGGCACGACGGTGGAGGCCGCCGCGCGGGCGGTCGGCTTCACCGATGCCCGGATGCTGCGCCGCCTGCGAGCCCGTCCCACGAGGGCGGTTCCGGTATCGAGCGGTAGTAGTCGTCCCGGGAGTGGAACTCCACCGGCAACGAGCCGGGCAGCGTGATCCGGGTGTCGCCGGCGAGCAGACCCGGGCCGGCCCGCAGCAGCAGCACGTCACGCTCCTGGCCCGAGAGGTCGACCAGTTGTGGACGGCTGAGCCGGAACATGGCCACCGCCCGGCGGACCTGCCGGGCCAGTGCCACGACCTCGGCGGCCACCCCGCTGAAGGCCAACGCCGGCTGCTGGATGGTGCGCAGCGCGTCACAGACGATCAGCAGCTGCGCCGGGGCGCCCTGCTCGGTCGCCGGCAGCTCCAGCCGGGAGGGCCACTGCCAGCGGATCTGACCACTCATCAGGCCGTTCAGCCGGGCCGGCGGCCGGGCCCGGTGCGCGCCGTCGGCGACAAGCGACAGCTGTGAGCCCCTACCCACCCAGCAGATCCGTTGGTCGGTGACGGTCACCGCGACCGGCTCGGGCAGCTGCCAACGGCACCGCACCTCGCTCGGCCCGAGCAGGTAGCCCGCGACCAGCAGGCGGTGTCGCCCGAGCAGCCGTTCGCCGGGCCGCGGTCGCAGGTTGTGGCGGCGGTCCAGGGTTGGCCCCACGTCGTCGTCCGGGGCGTCGAACCGGTGGGGACCGATGAAGAAGGGGGACGCGTCGGAGTGCATCGATCGTCACGACCTTCCGGTCAGCTGGCTGTGTACTGAAGCCTGGCGGACCGGAGTGCCCCTGTCATGACGCCCGTTAGGGGGTCGGCCGGTCGTGTGTCGCCTGTGACCGGTAGATGCCAATCTCCTCCGGCCGGACGAGACCGTCCTCGATCGCACGGGCAAGGAGTGCCGCCTTTGTGGCGGCTGGCCGACCCGCCCGGGTGTACTTGATCCGCGCCCGGTCGACGTACTGCTTCACGGTGTGCTCGCTGATCTGCATCCGCCGGGCCACCGACGCCTTGGACATCGACTGGAACCAGAGCAGCAGGGCCTCACGCTCCTTGTCGGACAGCATCGGCCGGTCCGGTCGTGGATCGCCGACCATCGCACCGGCCAGCGCCGGCGGCACGTACGGGCGGTCGCTCGCGGCGGCAAGCACGGTGGCGACGCAGTGTTCCCGGCCCTCGTGCTTGGCCAGGAACGCCACCGCACCGGCATCGAGCGCGGCAAGCATCGTCTGCGGGTCGGTGTGCTCCGAATAGACCACCACCCGCCGCCCGGCGGCGCTCAGCTCGGCCAACTTGTCCAACGCCATCCGCCCGTGCAGGCGCAGGTCGAGCAGGACGACATCGGCGCCGGGCGCCGCCCGCAGCACCTCGTCCGGGTCGTCGCCGGTGGCGAGCACCGTGAGGCGGGGCTCGGTGGCGAGCCAGGCGCGGACCCCCTCGACCACCACCGGGTGGTCGTCGACGATCGCCACCCCGATGGGCCGATCGCCGGTCACCGCCGCCACTGGGTCTGCGCCCATCTGATGTTCCCGTCCCGTTCGTAGAGGTACTGCACCGGCCCGTCGTCGTGTTCCCCGGGTGGAGGGCCTGTCGCCTCCGGCCCCTCCCGGTCCGGTGTGACGAGGCTGACCACCACCTCGTCCGGGCCGGAGACCACTGTCAGCCGCGCCCATCCCCGGGCGTCGGCGAGGGTGCCGGTGAGCGGGTCGGCCAGCCGGCGGCGGACCTCCACCGGCAGCGGCGGCGGGGTGCCGATGGTGACCAGGTCGATCGGTAGGCCGTTGCGTTCCGCAAGGTCGGCGGCGGCGCGCAACTCGTGCAGCAGCGGGTCGGGCACATCGTCGGACTCGGCGATCAGCCGGCGTAGCCGGGCGGCGGCAAGCATGCATCGGCGCTGCACCTCCGGGTCGTCCGGGTCGACCTGGCCGGCGGCCAGGTCACCGAGGACCCGTCCGGCCGCCGAGCTGACCAGGGCGAGCCGGTCCCGGCGGTCCTGAAGGCCACGCTCGGCGGCGTCCCGCTCCGCGGCCATCGCGTGCCCTGCGGCGGAGACGGCCGCCCGCTCCCGGGCCAGGCCGACGATGACGGTGCTGCCCACGAAGACCGCGACCGGCAGCGAGAACGTGCCGTAGACGTACATCACGTAGCGGGCCACGTCGGCTGGGTCGGGGCCGTGCCCGAGCACGGCGACAAGCGCGATCAACGCGTGCGTGCCCAGCAGGGCGATCAACCCCACGACGCGCCGCCCCCACACGGCCAGCACGAAGAACCAGCCGAGGGTGCCCCACACCCAGTTGGCGGCGGTGAACAACTGCCGCTCACCGGACGCGGCGAAGACTGCCGCGTCGACGACCAGCAGCAGCCCGGCCAGCGGCCACGGGGGCAAGGGGGTGCCCTGAAGCAGTCGTACCCCGGCCACCGCGCCGGTCCCGGCGACAAGCACCCAGGCGCCGAGCACCACCGCAGGCGCGGCGAACTCCGTGCGGGCGGCCAGCACCGCCGGCAGCGCGATCACGACGTGCCAGGCCAACGCGATCGCGACGGCGGCGATCCGGGCACCCCGGTCGGACGCGTGGGCGACGGCGGCCGGTGCCGCGAGCGACTCGGCGGGAACCGGCTCACGGGGTGTCGGAACGCTTGTCCGGTCCGGTGCCGCCGGAGCGTCGGTGGGGTGCGCCGGGGCGTTCAGGTCAGCCGACACCGGGCCACTCCAGTCGAATCCGGGTGCCCGCGCCGACCGCCGACCGCACGTCGGCCCGCCCGCCGACCGTCGCCATCCGCCCGTGGATCGACTCGCGCAACCCGTACCGATGAGGTGGGACGGTGGCCAGGTCGAAGCCGGGGCCGTCGTCGGCGACCTCGACCACGACGCCGATCGCGTCGCGGGTCAGCCGCAGTGTGGCCCCGGCGCCCGGCGCGTGGCGGACCACGTTGGACAACGCCGCGTAGGCGCTCTCACCTATCGCGTCGGCCACACCGACGGGGACGGCGCAGGACGCCAGGTCCAGTCGGACCGCAAGCTCGGGGAGCCGGTCGACGACCAGGCGTAGGCGTCCGTCGAGTGGCACCGGGCCGTCGCCGGCCACCGGGCCGCCGTCGCTGAGCGAGACGAGGGTACGCAGGTCGGCCGCGCACCGGTCCCGGAAGGCCGCCGAGGGCCCGGACACCGCGCCCAGCCCCACCATGGTCAGCGTCCCGAGCACGGTGTCGTGCAGGTCGCGGTTCTGTTGGCGTTCGGCCTCGCGGGCGGCGCGCGCGACCAACGTCTCCCGGGTGATCCGCTGGTGCTCGACGAAGGCACGGTCGGCCCGGCCGATGCGCCGGCGCATGACGGCCGCCATCATCGCCGTGCAGGCGGTCTGCGCCAGCAGCGTGGCCGCGTGCGCCCGAGCCTCGGTCGGGTTGCCGGCGGCCTGCGCCCCGGTCACGTAGGTGGCGATCACGAGTAACCCGGCCGGGATCGACCAGCGCGCCGACGCGGTGGCCTGCGTGTTGATCACCGTGGTGCTGGCCAGCACGGCGATCCAACTGCCCTCGCCGGGCAGCACCTCGGGCGCCACCAGCACAGGAATGAGGAGGCAGGTCAGCGCGGTGACCGCCACGTCACCGGCGACGAGGGCGGGGCCGATGCCGTGGCGCAACGCGCGGTGCGCATACCAGAGGGACCAGCCGGTCAGGACGCCCACAGCGGGCAGCAGCACCCCCTGCTCGACCGGCGGAGTCTGCACCGACACGGCCACCGCCGCGCCGAACAGCCCGCAGCTCAGCCGCAGCAAAGCCGGCAACGTGGTGAAGATGAGGCCCAGGGCGCCGCCGGCCGGGTTGTCCAACGTGGGTGGTGGCACGGCGGGAGTGGCAACGGCCGGCATCGGGAAGTGTCCTTCCGACAACGACCCGGTCCGGGTCCACACGGCGTAGATCGACATCGGACAATAGCATGGACATCGGTAGCGGGGTGACCCTATGTGTGCGGAGTGTCGCTAATGTGTCACTCTGTGCTGCGCGGCTGGAGGAGGTCCCACCGGTTACCGTAGAGATCGACGAACACTGCTACCGAGCCGTACGCCTCGTGCCGTGGCTCCTCCAGGAAGCGCGCCCCGGCCGCGGTGCTTGATCCACTCGGGTGCACGGAAGTCGGGGCGTCCGTGGCCATCCAACGCCCCGACATCACGAAACCGAGTCGATCACTAGCGACCACCGAGCCCCGGGAACCGGCTGCGTCAGTCGTCCGTCTCATCCTCGGGTGGAAGGGTGGTGAGCCTGATGCGTTCGTCCCGGACGGTACTTGCGGTGGCGCTGCTCGGCATGGCGCTGGGTGGCTGCGGTGGCACGGAGATCGGGCCGGACGGCGCCGCCGAGCCCGCTCCGGCCCAGATCGTCGACGGGTGGACCTCCTGCGCCAGGGAAGCACCGGGCGCCGGCGAGATGCTCTCGGTGCCGTCGCCGCCGGCCGTGGACGAGCCGACGACCGGTCGCATCGACCCCACGTTCACCCCGGTCGCGGCCGTGATCTGCGGTCGGGAGATTCGACCGGGCCCCAACGGCGGCCAGGAACAGGTCGCCACCGAGCGACGCGCCAAGGAGATCGCGCCGCTGTTGACCGCACTCCGCCTTCCCGATGAGGAGGCCGACGGGGAGGTCGCCTGCACTCTCGACATGGTCATCCCGCCGTGGCTGGCCCTGCTCGACGACCGGGAGCGCTGGCTGCGGCCCCACATCCCGACGAACTCCTGCGACAAGCCGCGTGCCGAGGTGATCGCCGCGTTGGCCGGGCCGCAGTGGACCACGGTGGACACCCGTACCATCCGGCAGGTCGAATCTCCGGCAGCCTCGGCCGCCGGATGCCAGCAGCAGTGGACGGACATGGTGGCTGTGGAGACCAGGAACGGCCGCGTCGCGCCGGTCGGGCCGGCCGCCCCGCCGGCCGCCGGGCCGTTGCGCCTCTGCGTCTACGAGGTGCCCGCGTCGCTTCAGGAGGGCGAGAAACCGCCAGGTGATTTCGTGTACGGCGGGCCGCTGCCACCCGAGCGCCAAGCGGGCGTGCTCCGGGCGATGTCCAACCGTCGAGCGGTGGTCGACTGTGCCACCCCGGCGTCCCGCTTCGCGGTGCTGCGACCGCTCGACGGAGCGGGCCCCGAGCGGTACGTGGAGCTGGACGGCTGCCGGCGCTTCCTGATCGCGCCGGCGACCGGTGCCGTGCACCTCGGTCAGGGCGACGAGGCGCTCGCCGCGCTGCTCGGGCCCGTCTAGAAGTCGGAGGTACGGGTTACCGTCCGGTCATGGCAGCTCGGATCTCCCTGACCCTCGACTCCACCGACGCGCAGGTGCTCGCCGCCTTCTGGAAGACGGCCCTGGGCTACATCGACGAGCCACCGCCACCACCCTTCGCCACGCGGGCGGAGTGGCACGCGCAGTTCGACCTGCCGGAGGACGACCGTCCCGAGCACGGCGCGTGGCTGTGCGACCCGGACGGCGCCGGCCCCTACCTCTCCATCCTCAACGTGCCCGAGCCCAAGACGGCGAAGAACCGGCTGCACATCGACATCCGGGTGCCCGGCCACGGCAGCCCCGACGAGCGGTGGGCGCGGATCACGGCCGAGGCCGAGCGGCTGGTGCGGGCCGGCGGCCAGGTCCTGGAGGAGGTCGACAGGCAACACGTGGTGATGGCCGACCCGGAGGGCAACGAGTTCTGCGTGGCGGCAGCCTCCGCCTGAGCACGGTGTCACCAGCTGTCCGGGTGGTCCAGGTCGCGGGCCGACCGGTAGCCGCCGAGGATCGTCAACCCCTCCGCCTCGGTGTAGCCGTTGCCCCAACCCTTCCGGAACGCCTCGACGGCGAACGGCTCGACCGTCATCTCCAGCACGTCGCTCCCTTGCCGGCGGGCCCGGTAGGGGCCGGCGACGAGATCCCCGGACCGGGCCTGGCCGCCGCCCGGGGCGGGCTGCGCACGGACGGTCAGCCAACGGCCGGATGCGTCACCCACCACCAGTGAGCCCTCGACGAATGGGTCCCGCGCCGACCGGCCGAGCGTGACCGAGCACTCCAGCACCCGTCCGTCGGGCAGCAGCGACTCCAGGCGGAACGGCACCACACATCGGTGGGCGCGGTCGAGCTCGACCCTGCTGGCCGAGTCGGTCGCCTGCTCCACGGTGGCCGCGTACGTCTCCCACTGGGCCCAGAGCCCGTCGGCGGGTTCCCAGCGGACGAACCACAGCTTCCGGTCGCCGGACGGGTCGAACCAGGCGACCGCCGGCCGGTCACCGACCCGCACGTGGACCCCTCCCTGGGGTCGTCCCTCCGAGGACAGCGTCTGCTGGAGCGTGTCCAGCGCCGCGTGATCGCGGGCCAACACGAAGCGGGCCTGACCGCTCGGGCCCCGAAACTCGACGCTCTCGGTGCCCCGCCCGGCGCGCCACGTCGCGACATCGGCATCGCTCACCAGGGAATCGGCTGAGAAGTGCACCACCGCGGGATCGGCGCCGACCTCCTCGGGTCGGGCGATGGCACCGGCCTGGGTCGGCGCTTGCGGCAGCATGAGCGCCGTCGCCGGCATGATCAGGTCGTCGGGGCTCCGGCCACCCGGGATCGTCAGCACCACCGAGGTGACGGCGACGCAGACTGCGGCCACGCCGCCCGCGACGAACCCCCGTCGCCGCCGTCGCAACCGCCGGCCGCGGCGCCGAGCGGTCTCGACGATCGCCGTCGGGTCGACGTCGTCACCCGCACGGTGCTTGAGCGTGGTGGCGAGCTGCTGATCGAGGTCGCTGAACATCAGAACTCTCCTGCCCGAGCGGGGGTTTCGGCAAGCTGTCGTTGACGCAGCGCCGCCAGGGCCCGGCTCGCGTGCGTGCGAACCGTCCCGGCCGAGCAGGCGAGGATCTCGGCGATCGACGTGTCGTCCAGATCCTCGTAGTAGCGAAGGACGATCACGGTGCGCTGGCGGGCCGGCAGAGCACAGACCAGTCGCCACAGCGCGTCGCGCTCGGCGACCCCGTCGGCCTCGTCGACGGTGGCCGCTTCGTCGAGTACGGCCGCGACGGCGATCTCGCGGCTGCTGCGCCGACGCCACCAGGAATTGTGGGCGTTGACGAGCATGCGGCGGACATAGGCGTCCGGGCGATCCGTCCGCGCGATGCGCCCCCACCTCGCGTACGCCTGGGCCAGGACATCCTGGACCAGATCCTCGGCCCGGTGCTCGTCGCCGGTCAGCAGTCGGGCGAGCCGCACCAGCGCCGGAGTGCGGGCGAACGCGTACTCCTCGAACGTCACGCCCTATTAACGCCGTGCGCCGGCCAACCCGTAGACACCCGCCGGGCACTTTTTGCGCCGCCACTCATCCAGCCGAACCGTCGACACCGGTCAGCCTGTCGATCGTCGCGTTCATCCAGGCAGACGGCCCAGGACATGAATCGCTTGGTCATCGGTCAGGATCGTTCAACCGGGGCGACGGTGCTTGCGGCGGGACCTGCCGGGCATGCGCGGGACTGCGCACTGTCGATGTCCGACGGTAGTCTGCTGCCCGTGAAACGGCTCGTGGACCGCCGCCGGGATGTCGCCGGTTGGTTGGTGGCGCCGCTGTTCACTTTGGTGGCAGCTCCGGTGTTGGCCTGCATCGCCTGGTTCACAGCAGATTTCTTCTACAACTCGCACAGCACGCCCTCGCTGTGCGAAGAAGCCGTGGCCGACAACATGTGCGAGGAGACCACCCTCGCGGTCATCGGTCAGCACGTGTTGATCACGGGCGGCATCTGGTTGCTGCTCTGGATAATCCCGTGGTGGCGAGGTCTCCGGGCGTTGCGCATTTTGCTAGCCGTCGTGGCGACAGCCGTCCTGGTCCTTCTGGCGGTACGGCTCGCCGGCTGACCCTTCGCCAGCATCTGATGGGGATTCGCGTACGGCACGCCACGCACCCCGGCGGTCGAGCTTGCTGTGCGCCCGGCAGGATTCGAACCTGCGGCCTTGGGATTAGAAGTTGAATCGGATACGGGTTAGCCCGTGATCGTG
Source organism: Micromonospora sp. NPDC003944 (assembly GCF_053605225.1). Lineage (NCBI taxonomy): Bacteria > Bacillati > Actinomycetota > Actinomycetes > Micromonosporales > Micromonosporaceae > Micromonospora > Micromonospora sp. NPDC003944. The sequence goes on along the minus strand of NZ_JBSGIV010000018.1, from coordinate 74,692 downwards.
AGTTGCTAGGGGTGTCTATCTGTCCAGGTAGACACCCTTACCCATGCCAGTCCGTCTTGAGTTGTGACGGTAGGTTCGGAGGCATCCGGGCTCACACGGGGCTCACGGGCGTTCGGTGCTGCGGTGTGACGTAGTTGAACCAGCCTGTTCGTTCCGGGCATGTGAGGCGCGCGCACCGGCGGCCTCACTAAAAGGGTAGGGATGGCGTCTTAAGAGGTTGCTTGCTGGGTTGGCTCGGCGACCGCTTCGATGCCCGGCGAGCCCTCTAATCCGATAGACCCTGCTCGATCATAAACCTTGTTCATCAAATGAATGAGATGAGTCATCGCCTGCTCTATTGTGGCGGGCTTCTCGTCTGGAAATCGTCGGCTTAGCCAGGTGCTAAGTGCAACCCCAGCGAATGTCGAAAGCTGAGCTAGGAAGCCCATGGGGTGATCCCCGATTTCGCCAGGTGGGGCGTCTGCTGAGAATGCGTCGGTCAGGCTTCGGATCAGAGCAAATCTAGTCACAAAGCCCGGATGGGTTCCGGCGGAGTCGGACTCGACCCACTCGTCGGCGACATGCGCTAGCGTGATAAGTGCCAACGATGACCCGGCGACCGCGCGGTATAGGTCTGAAAAGTTCGGCTGACGTTCGATTGCCCGGGCGACAATTAGGAATGCAAGCAAGTCAGCGTGGAGCTCCTCGCGTTGAGAATTATTGAACGCCGCTATTGAATCGAATAGGCCCAGCCTCTCTACCGTCTGGTCGACTATCAACTTGGCTCGCCGCTTATCCCTGCGGCTGACGGTGTGTCCGAGTAGGTGGTGGGCCAGTTCATGAGCGATTACGAAAGATTCGGCGGCATCGACCATGTCCTCTTGTAGTGACTCACGGCCGGCGCTCAATCGAAGTTGAACGGGATTTCCCGTGGTCACTAGTCTCCGGTCCAGCCATGCCTTCCTTGCGCTATCCAGTTCACCCCAGGGTATGGCGAAACTTCTATTAATGGATGCGCTCAGTTCCTCGGCTTTGGAGGTATCTTTCAGGATATCGAAGTAGAAGTTCTTCAGGTGGTGAAAGAATTCGTCGTATGCTGCGGCGTAGGCGCTGAGCGTGAAAGAGTATTGTATGTTAATTTCCAGAATTCCGGCCTTGCGCTCTGTCCAGGCTGCGGCATTCACATCCCCTTGGAGGACTCTGCCTGCGAATAGATTCGCCGCTAGTGCACGCCATTCGCCAGGGACGGCATCAATCAAGTCCTCAAGTAGAAACGAGAGTCTTGGGCAGTTCGACCTCTCTGGCCGCCAGAGCTTCGCGCGCCTAACTAGGTTCGGGTCGAGGGCTGCCGTGGTGCCAGCTTTTTCGAAAAAGTAGATCCAGAAGTTAAGATCCGGCGGCATCTTGTGAACGTGGAAGAACTTTCCTCGTGAATTCTTGAGTGTAGCCACGCAATGCCCTTCTCTCGTCTATGAGTGGTTGGCGAAGTACAGGCGCAGCATCTCCGTTGTCCAGGTTGGTTGGTGAACTACGCCCCTAGGTCCAAAATCTGAAAACCACGGCTTGATATCCAGTACCGGCGTGCCGTCCACGGCGTCCAACTCCTCGACGTGAAGGTCAAGGCCATCAACCTTGACGAGTCGGCACCGAGAAACGCCCAACCAGTTGATGCGGCGCATATTGCGATGGCCGAAGATGCCGACCTCGGGCCACTCAGGGTTGTCTCTCGGGCGGCGTGCGCCCAGGTGCAGGTCCGTGGGGTCGGTGAGGTGGAAGCGGAAGACAATCTCTAGGTGCGAGAACTCTTCGAGCCCTTTGGTGGCGGCAGGAGTGAAACGCTCACCATCGATTCGGAGGATCGCGCGGCTACCGCCCCAGTAATCGTCGGTCGGCTCGGTTCGCCCCCCGACGACGTGCGCAATGGGCTCGACGGTGAAATTCTCGGCTGTCATTGCGGCCTCCGGTCTTTTGGGTTTGCTGTCGTCTAGGCGAAACTAGACAGATACGTCTTCGCTCGCACGTCGATGTCTCGGACCACCCGAATGTTGCGGCGGGCGTAGGGGGCAAGGATGGCGCGCATGTCGGCGGCAACTTGGCGTGTACGGCCCGAGCGGACGCCGTCCATCGCGTCCAGCGCGCGGGACCACGTCCCGCAGGCTTCCTCGATCTCGCCCTGTCGTGCCTGCACTGCTCCCATGTATCCGAGGGTGACTGCGTGGGTGCGCGTGAAGGCCGAGGCTTTCCGGGTCCTCACGCTGCGGCGGAAGTGTCTCGCCGCGCCCGCCAAGTCGCCCGTATCGCGAAGTGCGCAGGCGGTCTCGTGAGCCAGGCTGGCTTCCGCGAAGAAGAAGACCCTCCCGGGTTCGTCGTCGCCTTGGGTGGCGGAGGAGAGGTCATCCTCAGCACGAAGTAGCGCGCGGGCGGAGCGTTGTTTCTCGCCGTTCACCGCGAGCGCGCGAGCGTAGACAACGCCAAGTAGTGCGCGCTCTCTTGGGGACGCGGACTCGTAGCGCTTACCGTCGACGGAAGCCGCCGCCAGGTCGAGAGCGTGCTTGTGGTGCCCGAGGTCGACGGCCTGGTGCGCCATGGCACGTAGGACGTGGCCTGCCATCGCCGGGTTGTCGGCTTCGGCGGCCAGCTTCACTGCCACGTTGAAATAGTGCTGGCCGACGTTGTGTTCGGCGTTGTCGAATGCCATCCAACCCGCCAGGTAGGCCAGTTCGCTGGCAGCGGTGAACATGTCACGTCTGAGATTTTCGTCGGCGTACCGTCCGCGTAGGTAGGTCGCCACGTCGGAGGTGAGGTACTGGACGACTGCCGATCGGGCGTGTCCGCCACCTCGCCGTTGGTCAACGCGTGAGAACAGCGAAACCATGTCGATCACTGCCTCGACGTCGCCATTGCTCACGTGCCTGCCGGCTGCTGCGCCGCGTGCCTGGCCGCGCTCGGCCATGTGCGTCCACCAGCGATCGGACGGCAGAGCCAGCGCGGCGAGCGAGTAGGCGGCAGTGCTGAGAACGCGTCTACGTTCAGCGTCCACGTCGACTCTCCCGAGTTTGGTTAGCGCTGACAGCGTATCGACCTGCCAACCGAGCATGTCCGCTGAGGACAGCGGTTGGCCGGGCAACCCGATCTCGTCGAGTGTGACGACCCGACCGAGCTTGCGAGACAGCGCTTCACAGAGCAGCACAGGTGCCCGGCCTGAGGGCTTGGAGCCAGCGATCCAGTGGGAGACGTGGGAGCGGCCCACTCCGGCGAATTCGTTAGCGTTGCTCTCCTGGGCGACGCGGACCAGCGCTCGGGCAACCTCAGCGTGGGACATGCCTGCTTCCGCGATGACGGCTGCGAGCTTGGCGTTGCCGGGTCCTGGTTGCGGCACAGCGCACCCCCGCCTTTAGTCGATCTTTCACCACGTTCACCGCTTCGACGTGCGTCACAGCGTACCTACGGGCTGTGGTTTGCGATTCGCTATAGGTACGCAAGACAGCGGCCAACCTGGTGCACATTAGGCCATATCGCCTCCGTCTTGCATACCGGAGACCGCAACGGGCTCCCCATTGCTACGAGCGGTGCGCGCCGTGGTGGTGGGCGATGGGCGGGGCACGCCGTGTGACCAGCGTGGATGGATCCACGCGGCGTGCCCCACCCGCTTGGAGGCAGATCACGTGACGACTTACCTCGGTGGTGGTCAGGTCGACATCGCGCAAGCCGAGCTGAACCGGCACGCGGTATCGAGTGCAGATGGGCGGTGCATCGGCTGCGGGTCGCTCGGGTCGTGCTCTGTCCGGGAAAGCGCCGTGCGGGTGTTCCGCATCGCGCTGCGTCTACCGCGCCGGGTCCCGGGAGCGACGCGTCCGGAGTTGATCGGCGCACGACGGGTGGGCGGACCACACTGCTTCGGCGCGTCGCCACGGACCGCTGCCCAGCCGGCCCCTTCTCATGGATGACGACGATGACCTAGCCCGTCCCAGGCACCGTCCGCACCGGTCGCGCCGCTTCCCCGGCGGTCGGCCATGTGCCTGCCCAACCTGCCGCACCGCGCGGAAGGGGCGCCGGCCTTCTCCTGCGCCAATGTGGCCTACCTACTCGGCTTCTGGCCCCGTTCTCCCGCCTTCCGAGGCCGAGCCAGCGAGCGGGCCGGCGCAGATCGATTGGACCCGCGCGGCCGAGGCGGTGACCCGAGGCCAGCTCGGCCGTGCGCAAGGAATCCCACGAGTGAAAGGAGCGGACCCCTCCAGCACGTCAGCTCATGGCACCAACTTGTCAGCTTTTACACCGAAGGAGACACGACACCATGACGGACACGATCACTGGTAACCCGACCATCGAGGCGTACTCCGGTCCGCTGGACCTGTCCCGCCCGCATTTTGTGGGCGTCGGCGGGTGCGCGATGTCTGGCCTGGCGCGGCTGCTGGCCGAGCTGGGCCACGAGGTCAGCGGTAGCGACCTGCGCGACTCGGCCACCCTGGCGGCGCTGCGCACGGCTGGCGTGCGGGTACAGGTCGGGCACGACCCGTCGCACGTCCAGGGGGCGAGCTGCGTCGTCTACACCACCGTTGCGCAGGACGCCCCAGAGGTCCGCGCGGCCCGCGCCGCCGGTATCCCGGTGGTCCACCGGGCACAGGTCCTCGACAAGTTGGCCACCGAGCGGCGGCTCGTGGCGGTGTCCGGGTCGCACGGCAAGTCCACGACGGCCGGCATGCTCGCGCACATCCTGCGCACGCTCGGGAAGGACCCGACGTACCTGGTTGGGGCCGACCTGACCGGGCCGGGCTCTGGCGCCCACCTCGGGCGGTCGCGGTTGCTGGTCGCGGAGGCTGACGAGTCGGACCGCTCGTTCCACTTCCTCACCCCGTCCGTCGCGATCATCACCAATGTGACCGACGACCACCCGGAGAACTTCGTCAACCACGCCGACGTGCTGCGCGCCTACGTCGGTTTCGGCGCGCGGATCGTGCCGTACGGGGTCCTGGTCGTCAACGCCGATTGTGTGGGCGCGGCGGTGGCCGCCAACGTGATCGCCGAGGAGCGACCCGATGTGACGGTGCTGCGCTACGGCCGCGACCGGGCGGCGGACGTGCGCCTGTTGGACGTCAACGCCGAGGGGTGGAGCGTGTCCGCGACTGTGCGCATGCCCAACGGAACGGAGGTCGGGCTGACGCTGCCGACCCCGGCCGCGCATCACCTGGACGACGCGGTGGCGGCGCTGACGTGCGCGGTGTCGTTCGGGCTGGATCCCGCCGAGGTGGCCGGCGCGGCGTGCGCGTTCGGCGGGGTGCGCCGCCGGTTCGAGCACATCGACACCCGCTCGGGGGTGACGGTGGTCGACTCTTACGCCGATCACCCGAACGAGATCGCTGCCGACCTGGACGCCGCACGTACCCTGGCGCGGGGTCGGGTGTTCGTGGTGTTCCAGCCGTCCGGGCACGCCCGCGTCCTGGCGTTCGCCGAGCGCATCGGGGGAGTCCTGGCGGACAAGGCCGATTACGTCCTACTTCTGGACGTGCACAACACCGTGCCCACCGGTCGCCCGGTGGCGGACTCCCGGACAATCGTGGCGCGGCTGCGCGAGGGTGACTATTGCCTGCCGCTCGGCCCCGACCACGCCGCCCGGGTCATCGCGCGGATGGCGGGCCGCGGTGATGTGGTGGTGACGATGGGCACGGGTGACGTGAACGGCTACGGCGCGGCGATCCTGGACGCCCTGGGCACCCGAACCGAGGTGGCCCTGTCCGCCTGACCCCTTCCCCGTTAGGCGGTGACAGCGCCGGGTTCCTCGATCAGCCTCTTGGCGAGAGTGAGGAGTCCGGCGCTGTTGGCTGCCTTGACCAACACCACGTCCCCCGGTCGCAACCCGTCTCGGAGGAGTTCCCACGCTTCGGCTACGTCTGTCGCCCGATCCACGACAGTGCCGTTGCCGGCGGCTCCGGCGGCGTACTGCGCGGCGTCGGCCCCGCCGATCGCGACGAGCCATCCGGCCCCGATCTCGGCTACCTGCTGTCCGATCTCCCGGTGAACCTGCGGCGCATGCTCGCCTAGCTCGGCCATCTCACCGAGTACAGCGACCGCCCGCCGGCCGTCGCCGGTCATCGCCTTCAAGGCGCGCAGTGCCGCGCGCATCGCGTCCGGTGCAGCGTTATAGGCGTCGTTGATGACTGTCACCCCGTCAGCGCGGGTGCTGACCTGCATGCGTCCCGGCGATACCGCCTCGGCTTGTGACACCGCCTCGGCTACCGCCTCGATGGGGTGACCTAACCCGAGGGCGACGGTTGCGGCGGCCAGCGCGTTGGACGCCTGGTGCAACCCGTAGAGACGCAACCGCACCTCGGCCACCTGCCCGTCGTGCACGAGCCGGAACCCGGCACGACCCAACTCGTCCAAGGTCAAGCCTTCGGCGCGCACGTCCGCCGGTTTCTCGATTCCGTAGGTCAGCACGCGGGCGCGGGTGCGGATCGCCATCGCGGCCACTAACTCATCGTCGGCGTTGAGCACCGCTAGACCGCCGTCGTGTGCGGCGGGCAGCGCTTCCACGATTTCACCCTTGGCCTGGGCGATGTTTGCCACCGATCCGAACTCGCCCAGGTGCGCGTGCCCGACGCGGGTAACGATGCTGACGGTGGGCGGGGCGATCCCCGTCAGGTAGGCCACGTGCCCGATCCCGCGTGCGCCCATCTCCAAGACGAGATAGCGGGTGTTGGCAGTGGCGCGGGTGACCGTGTACGGCAACCCAAGCTCGTTGTTGTTGGACGCCCGGGTAGCAACCGTCTCGCCCCAGGCGGGAAGCACCTGGGCAAGGATGTCCTTCGTTGAGGTCTTGCCTACCGAGCCGGTCACACCGATCACCGTGGTCTTCGGGAGCCGGTCCACGACCACGCGGGCGATGCGTCCGTAGGCGGTGGGCACGTCCTCGACGATCACCGCGGGGACGCCGACCGGTCGTGACGCCAGCACGGCCACCGCGCCGGCCTCGATCGCCTGGGCGGCGTAGTCGTGCCCATCGACGCGCTCACCGGGCAGTGCGACGAACATCCCGCCCGGCTCAATCCGCCGGCTGTCGAACACCAGCGGGGCAGTTACCGTCACATCGGTTGCAGCGTCGTGAACGGCCCCACCGACAGCGGTCGTGATCTCGGCTAGTGTCATCGGAAGCACGAGGAAAACCTACCGTGCGAGGGCGCTGCGGGTGAGCTACCACTGTCTGTTGACGCCCACGGATTCGCCGAGGGCCGAGCTGTCCCCAAACGACGATCAAGTGTCAGCTCGATGAGTACCCGTCGGGGCGCTATGGCAGCTAGACGGTGGTGCGCCCGGCAGGATTCGAACCTGCGGCCTTGGGATTAGAAGTCCCCTGCTCTATCCGCTGAGCTACGGGCGCGTGTGGCGTGGGTGTCGCGCCCAGAGGGTACCGTCGTCCCACTGCCCGACGGCGAAAAGGGTGCCCGCGTCCACGTTGCCGAGCAGGGTCTCACGTCGGCGTCGGAGCGGGCATCCGGGTTACCGCGGACCGGCCCGGCGTTGGACCGTACCTTTGGCTGGTGTTGCTGGATTCCGACGCCGAGAGCGACGTCGCCTACGAGCTGTGCCAGGTCGTCGGTCGCGCCATCCTGCCGTACCGGTCGTCGGGTGACGTCGGCACCGCGTTCTTCTTCCGGGGTGGCGACGACCCGGTGGGGGAGTCGCTGCTGACGGCGGCTGACCTGGTGCGGGCGTCGGGTGGCGAGCTGAGTCTGCGGGCGAGTGTCACCGAGCCGGCGGGGGTCGCACCGGCTGTCGTCGCCGAGGCCGGGATCGTTCCCGGCTGGGCCCGCTTCCCGGGCGACGGGGTCGCGGTGTTGCCGACCGCTGGCTTGCACCGCTTCGCCGGCGACGGCGGCTGGCGGTGGCGCGTCCAGCCGGTGCCCGCGGCGATCGCCGCCGGGCCCGAGGTGGTCGCCCGGCTCGGCGCCGACGCCAGTTCCGCTTTCGTGCTGGCCCACGGGGTACGCGAGGACGGGTCGCGTCCGCTCGAGGTCGCGATCGAGCGGGTGGTCCGCGACGGGGACGCCGTGGTGATCACCACGGAGCTGCCGCGGGGGTACGTCGGCGCGCCGGTCTTCATCGTCCAGGCTGACGTCAGCGGCGAGGTGTCCCCGTACTGCCTGGGCCTGGTGCTGCCCGGCGTCGGCGTGCACCCGGTGGCGACCTTCGACCGGATCCAGGCCGTCCTGCCTGTCACGCCCGGCGACGTCTGAACCGCGACCCGAGTGGCCGTCCCGACCGATCAGCGCGGGGAGGTCGCCGCCGCACCTGACGCGTCGGCCGGGGCGGTGGGGCCGGCGGCGAGGAACGCCTCGGCCCAGCGGCCCACCTCGTCGAAGACCTTCTTGCGCACGGCGGGGCCGGAGAGAGTGAGGTCGTGCAACCCGCCGTCGAAGCGGGCCAGGGTGACGTGGCGGCCCAGGCGGGGCGCGTAGCGGACCATGTGCTCGACGTCGAGGACGGCGTCGGCAAGGGTCGCGTTGTCGTGCCACTTGGTGCCCCGGAAGGAGCGGGTCGAGCAGGCCAGCAGCACCGGCACCTGGATGTCCAACCCGGCACGGAGTCGACGTTGCCCGGTGCGGATGGCGTTCAGCCAGCCCGCCCGGACCGGGAACCCGGCCAACGGCTTCCACTCCAGGTCGTAGGTCCACTCGCCGCGGTGGTCGGAGTGGATGCTCTCGCCGTACACCGTGCCCAGCCCGAACGGGAGGATGCGGTGCGGCGCCCTGCGGCCCAGCCGGGACACGGCGGCCGCGAGGGGTCGACGGACCGCCCAGGGGGCGTTCAGGTCGAAGAAGGGACTGTTGAGGACCAGGCCGTCGATGGTGCCGGTGTCGCGGCGGGCGTCCGCCCAGAGCGAGAGGATCAGGCCGCCGGTGGAGTGGCCCATCGTCAGCAGGGTGTCGTGCCCGTCGTCCTTGCGGATGATCTCGGCGGCGGCGTCCAGCTCGGGGAAGTAGTCGCTGATGTCGCGGCAGAAGTTCGGGGTCTGGGCCGGGAGCAGGCTGCGACCGTATTTACGCAGGTCGAGCGCGTAGAAATCCCAACCTCGCTCGGCGAAGAAGTCGGCCAGGTGAGTCTGGAAGAAGTAGTCGACGAAGCCGTGCACGTAGAGCACGGCCCGTCCGGTGGGGCGCTCGGCCCGCCGCCGGACCAGGGTCGCCACGACCGGGCCTTCGTCGTCGGTGCCCAGGTCGATCGTCTGCCGCTCGTACGGCGGCCCCAACACGTCCGGTTCCACGAACGCGACGCTACGCCGCCGCCCTACCGAGCGGTAGCCCACGCCATCCCGGCGATGCCCTGCCCCCGCCCCGCGCCCGGCTCCCCGCCCTGCCCCCTGCCCCCGCCCCGCCCCCGCGATCTTGCACTTTCTGTCCCGGCATATAGGGCGATTGCCGCTGTTCGGCGTTCGAAAGTGCAAGATCGCGGGGCGGGGCGGGGCGGGGCGGGTGGGGCGGGGCGGGGCGGGGGTCAGGCCGTTTCTGCGTCGGCGCGGAGGGTTGGGTTCTCGGGCTCGTCGGCCTCTACCTGCGGCTGGGGGACGTCGCGCAGGTGCTTGTTGTGCCGGGGCTCCTGGCGGGTCTTGGCGTCGTTGAGCCGCCGCCGCAGGTCGTCGCGGACGTCGTTGAGGGCGGCGTGCAGATCCTCCTCGCCGGAGGTGGTGACGATCTTCTGCCGACCGGCGATCCAGCACTCAAGCGTGACCTTCTGCCCGCGTGCCTCCCGGTCCTTCACCGACACCTCCAGCTCGGTGGCATCAGCGTGGAAGCTGGCCAGCCGGGCGTCGAGGGTGGCGAACTGCTCAGCGATCCAGTTGCGGTCACCCTGAGAGAACCCGGCGCCCACCCGCAGGCACTCAGCCACGGTGGCCGGGTTCGCCGCGGCGCTCATCGCTGCGCCCCGGAGGCGTTCGCGGAGTCGATGGTAGTGATCGTCATGGCGCTGACCTCTCGTCGACGTGGAGCTGTCGGTGGTGCGTTGATCAAGTCCTTACCCAGTAGGGGCGGCGGGGGAAACCGTCGACGGCGGGTCGGGCGAGTCGGGCCTACCACATCCGGGCGTGATCAGGGCGTTGTCCACAGGTGGGTTCGTCATCCACAGGCCGGGGACGGGCGCTCGACCGAGACGCTCCCGGTGTCGAAGCTCGGTGGCGAGTCGACTCGCGCTGGCAGGCCCCCGATCCCCCTGGAGGGATGATGTTCGACACTTACGTGACAATCGTCGGCAATGTGCTGACCACGCCCGAGTGGCGGCGTACGACCCAGAGCAACACTCTGGTGGCCAACTTCAAGGTTGCCTCCACCGCCCGCCGACTCGACCGGGACAGCGGCCGATGGGTCGACGGCAACTCGCTGCGCGTCCGCGTCAACTGCTGGCGCAAGCTCGCCGAGGGGGTGGCCGCCTCCGTCATGGTCGGCGACCCGGTGGTGGTCTGCGGGCGGCTCTACACCCGCGACTGGACCGACGACGCCGGCAACCACCGCACGCTCTACGAGCTGGAGGCGGTCGCCGTCGGCCACGACCTGTCCCGGGGCCGAGCCCGGTTCCTGCGCAACCGGCCGAGCATGACGACCAGCACGGTGGAGGACGCGGAGGCCGAGAGTCGGGTGCACGGCGAACCCACCGAGCCGGTTCCCGCCGGGCAGACACACGTGCTGCCCGATGACCGGCCGCTTGACGACGACTTCGAGCTGCCCGACTACACCGAGCTGCGAACCAGCCCGTTCGGCGCCAGCCCGTTCGGCACCGTGCCGGAGGACGACGGCTCCCCGAGCGGCGGGCAGGCCGGGCCGGCAAGTGTCCCGCGGGACCTCGACGACGAGCTGGCGCCTCCCCCCGAGGCCGAGAACGGCAACGCCGACGCTGACCTGGACATCGAGTTGGGGCCGATGCCCGACGAAGGCCAGCCGGAGCCGGCGCAGCCCGGTCGAGGGCGGCGTGGTCGGGGCCGGATCCCGCAGCCGGCCTGACCGATCGGCACGCCACGGCACGACGGGGGCGGGATGGCGGCGTGACAAGCGTCGTCACCCCGCGTGACGGCCGTCGGCGGGGAGGGCCTGCCGGCTCGCTCCAGTGGTTCTCGTCGCGGGTGCGGCATCGTGGGGCTGGGCCGGCTCCCGGGGTGCTCGTCTAGGCTGGCCGGCCGGGGGTGGTGCGGGTGCGACGGACAGCGCCGATGGCGAACGCGGTGGGGCTGCTGGCCGGGTACGCACTGGACAGGCTGCTCGGCGACCCCCGCCGGTGGCACCCGGTGGCTGGCTTCGGGCAGGCCGCAGGCGCGCTGGAGCGCCGCCTCTACCGGCCGGACCGAACGGCGGGTACGGCGTTCACCGCGCTGGCCGTCGGAGGGCCGGTGCTGCTCGGGGCGGTCGCCGCGGCGGCCACCCGGCACCGGCCGGTGACCCGGGCCGTGCTCGTGGCAGCCGGCACGTGGAGCGTGCTCGGCGGTCGCACGCTACGGCACGAGGCGACAGTCATGGGTCGTACGCTGCGCGACGGTGATCTGCCCGCTGCCCGGCGACGCCTCGGTCACCTCTGCGGACGGGATCCGTCGACGCTCGGCGAGTCGGAGCTGGCCCGGGCCACCGTCGAGTCGGTCGCCGAGAACACCTCCGACGCGGTCGTCGCCCCGCTGCTCTGGGGTGCGGTCGCCGGCCTGCCCGGGTTGCTCGGCTACCGCGCGGCGAACACCCTCGACGCGATGGTCGGGCACCGGTCGGCGCGTTACGCGCGGTTCGGCACCCCGGCTGCTCGTCTTGACGACGCGCTCAACCTGGTGCCGTCCCGGCTGACCGGGCTGCTCACCATCGCCGTCGCACCTGTCGCGCACGGAGACCGGCAGCGCGCCTGGCAGGTGTGGCGGAGGGACCGCAACGACCACCCGAGCCCCAACGCCGGGCAGTGCGAGGCGGCGATGGCAGGTGCGCTCGGGGTCCGCCTCGGTGGCCGTAACGTCTACTTCGGGCGCTCCGAGGTGCGGCCGTTCCTCGGCGACGGTCCCCGCCCGGAGGCGCGGCACCTGAAGCGGGCCGCCCGGATCTCCGGAGCGGTGGGGCTTGCCGCCGTCGGGCTGGCCGCCGCGTACCCGGTGACCCTCGGCCGGCTGGTCGGCGCGGTGAGCAGACGAGTGTTGCTCGACGCCGCCGATCGGCGAGGGCGGGTTGCTGCGGGCGGCGTGCACGGGCTTGCTGGCGGGCGTGGGCTGGCTGGCGGGCGTGGGCTGGCTGGCGGGCGTGGGCTGACTGGCGGGCGTGGGCTGGCCGGTGTGCGTGGGCTGGCTGGCGTTCGGCCTGTCGGAGCGGACGAGGGCGTCGGGGCGCGGCGGGGGAGCGGGCGGTGAGCGGCGGGCTGCTCGTGGCCGGCACGACCTCAGACGCCGGCAAGAGTGTGCTCACCGCCGGCATCTGCCGCTGGCTGCATCGGCAGGGCGTGAAGGTGGCGCCGTACAAGGCGCAGAACATGTCGAACAACTCGGCGGTGGTCGTCGGGCCGGATGGGCGTGGCGGCGAGATCGGGCGCGCCCAGGCCATGCAGGCCGCTGCGTGCGGGCTCGCCCCCGACCTGCGGTTCAACCCGGTGTTGCTCAAGCCGGGCAGTGACCTGGCCAGTCAGGTGGTGCTTCTGGGCGAGGCGGTCGACACGATCACCGCCGGCACCTTTCGACAGCTACGTCCCCGGCTCGCCGAGACCGCGTACGCCGCGCTGGCCGAGCTGCGCGAGACGTACGACGTGGTGATCTGCGAGGGCGCCGGCAGCCCTGCGGAGATCAACCTGCGGGCCGGTGACTACGTCAACATGGGGCTGGCCCGGCACGCCAACCTGCCGACCATCGTCGTCGGCGACATCGACCGGGGCGGTGTCTTCGCCTCGATGTTCGGCACTGTGGCCCTGCTCGACCGGGCCGACCAGGCGCTGATCGCCGGCTTCGTGATCAACAAGTTTCGGGGCGACCTCGGGCTACTCCAGCCGGGTCTGGACATGCTGCGTCAGGTCACCGGCCGCCCCACGTACGGGGTGCTGCCCTGGGCACTGGACCTGTGGCTGGACGCGGAAGACTCACTCGCCTACGGCCGGGTACTCGGCCGACCCGCCGCCCCGCACGGCAGCGAATGGCTGGACGTGGCCGTCGTCCGCCTACCCCGGATCAGCAACGCCACCGACGTGGAGGCGCTCGCCACCGAGCCCGGCGTCCGCGTACGCCTCACCATCGAACCGGCCGAGCTGGCCGCCGCCGACCTGGTCGTCCTGCCCGGTTCCAAGTCCACCGTCGCCGACCTCGCGTGGCTGCGCGAGACCGGCCTCGCCGACGCGGTGGCCACCCATGTGGCGGCCGGCAAGCCCCTGCTCGGCCTCTGCGGCGGTTTCCAGATGCTCGGCCGCGCCATCCATGACCCGGTGGAGAGCCGGCAGGGCAGTGTGCCGGGGCTCGGCCTGCTGCCCATCGAGATCACCTTCGACCCGCGCAAGACCGTCCGGCAGTCGGTGGGCAGCAGCCACGCCGGCCTTCCGGTGCATGGGTACGAGATCCACCACGGGTACGTGTCACACGCCGACCCCAACCTGCCACCTCTGCTGACCCGCGACGACGGTGTGGCAGAGGGAGCCGTGCTCGCTGCGGTGCACGGCACCCACTGGCACGGGGCATTCGAGTCCGACGAGTTCCGCCGGTGGTTCCTCACCGAAGCGGCTCGCCTCGCCGGTCGCAGCGGGTTCCGGGTCGCGCCGACCACCAGCTTCGCCGCCGCCCGGCAACGCTCACTCGACCTGCTCGGCGACCTCGTCGAGGAACACCTGGACACTGACGCCCTCTGGCGTCTCATCGAGACCGGCCCACCCGCGGGCCTCCCCTTCATCCCACCCGGCCCGCCGCCTTCCTGACGACCCGCCGAGCGGGCGGACCTCCGTCCCAAGGGGAGTGTGGGTCGGCGCGCAGGAGGGATGATCGTGCTCGATCCTTGTTGTAGTGGCCTTCTGGACGTCGGGAGGGGCCTTCTTCCTGGATCGAGCACGATCTTGACTCGGCCGCCCGGGTGGATGGGCGTGAGTAGGCGGGTGATGACGCTCCCGGCTCCCGGGCCCACCTCTGGCAGCCCCAGCTTGCGGTGACCGCGCCGAAGGTGGCCATGATCCGCGCACTTTCCCCGAAACTGCCGCCTCGCCCGGTCGGGAGGCAGCAGTTTCGGGGAAAGTGCGCACGGAGCTCAGCGTGGTGGGTTCCGTGGCTTCGGCGGGGTCGGTCGCGGGTTGTTTACCTTCCCGGGAGGGCGGTTCCTGGTTCGGCCGCGCGATCCGCCAGGCGTGCCGCGCGATCGGCCAGGCGTGCCGCGCGATCGGCCAGGCGTGCCGCGCGATCGGCCCGGCGTGCCGCGCGATCGGCCAGGCGTGCCGGGGCAGGGGCAGACAGGGCAGGGCAGATAGGGCAGGGCAGACAGGAATCGGATCAGGGGCGGATGTCGGCGGGGCGGTCGGTTGTGGGTAGACCTGCGGCGAGCCAGGCGTCCACGCCGCCGATCATGTCGGTGGCCCGGCGCAGGCCGAGGGTCTGCAGGCTGGCGGCGGCCAGACTGGAGCTGTAGCCCTGCCGGCACACCAGCACGATCTCCCGGTCGTACCCGGTGGCTTCCGGGATCCGCCAGGCGCTGGCCGGGTCGAGGCGCCATTCCAGTACGGTCCGGTCGATGACCACCGCGCCGGGCAGGTCGCCCTGTTCGCGGCGCTGCAGTTCGGTACGGGTGTCGACCAGCAACGCACCGCCGCGGACCGCCTCGACGGTCTGTTGCGGAGTCAGTCGGTGCAGCCCGGCGCGGGCCTGTTCGAGTAGGGCGTCTATACCGGGGCTCATCACGTCTCGGAGCACCACCCGATCATGCCGAAAGGGTGGCACCTCGAACGGCGAACGGGCTGCCCGTCACCCGTCGCCGCCCCAATTCCCCCGGACGTGACGGCGGCCGGCCAGGGCAGTCAGCCGGACGTGTCAACGTGGCCCGCCATGCCGCACCGATCACCGTGGTCGACGGCCGTCGCGGCATACTTCGAGTCGTGCGCTCGCGGGGTCGCGCGGCGCGGGGTCGCACCTCGCCGCGGCCCGCTGGACTCGGAGGTTGAGCTGGACCCGGAGACTTGTCGGTCGACCGTGGCGGTTGTCGAGGCGTACGCCGGATTGGCTCGTCGGGTGCTCGCGGGCCCGGCGCGGTTGGGGCGGACCCGGCTGGTGGCTGTCGACGGGCCGAGCGGCGCGGGCAAGAGCCGGTTCGCCGCGCAGCTCGCGGATGCCCTGGCGGGGCCGCTCGGCGGCCGGCCGCCGGTGGTGCACACCGACGACCTGCTCGACGGGTGGGACGACCAGGTCACCTTCTGGCCCCGGCTCGACGAGGGGGTGCTCGCCCCGCTGCGCGATGGGGAGCCGGGCGCCTACCGACGGTACAGCTGGGTCCGGCGGTGTTTTCTGCCCCGGCCGGTGCCGGTGCCGGTGGCTCCGGTGCTTGTGGTCGAGGGGGTGAGCGCCGCGCGGGCTGTCGTCCGGCCGGAGTTGACGCTCGCCGTGTTCGTCACCGCGCCCGCGTCGTTGCGGTTGGCGCGCGCGGTCGCCCGGGACGGGCCGGAGATCCTGCCCGAGCTGCGTCGCTGGCATGACGGGGAGCGGGCGCACTTCGCCGCCGACGGGACCGCGACCCACGCCGACCTGTTGGTCGATGGTGCGCCGGCACTGCCGCACGACGCGGACCGGTACTACGTGCGGCTGCGCTGAGTGGGCCATGGACGCCGGGCGGTGACTGCGGCACGATGCGGGGAGCTACGGCGAACGGGGAGCCACCATGACGGCAGCGGACGCGCCAGCGCGGCGTCGGATCACCCTCACCGGCATCAGCTCGCGGGCCTGGGAGCATCCGGCCGACCGGGGTGCCCTGGTCGCGTTGCGGGAGCTACGCGGTTTCGACGACGTGGTGCGGGCGTTCTTCGGGATGTGGAACGAGCGCGGTTTCCGGCTGTCCGTGCTGGCCTCCGGCATCCGGGTCGACCACCGGCAGTATCCGGCGGTGTGGCAGCGCTACACCGAGGCTGCGGCGGCGCTCGACGTGGCCGAGCTACCCGAGCTGTTCGTGACCCAGTCGCCCTGGTTGGGCGCCGAGGCGGTCGGCCTGGAGCGGCCGTTCATCGTGGTGAACTCCGCCTGCGTGCAGCAACTCGACGAGGACGAGCTGCGCTGCCTGCTCGGCCACGAGTTGGGGCACGTGGGCAGCGGGCACGCGGTCTACAAGACCATGCTCATGATCCTCACCAGGTGGGCGGCCAACCTGAGCTGGTTGCCGGTCGGCGCGATCGCGCTGCGGGCGATCATCGCGGCGATGTTGGAGTGGTGGCGCAAGGCGGAGTTGTCCGCCGACCGGGCCGGCCTGCTCGCCGGGCAGGACCCGGCCGCCGCGCTGCGGCTGTTGATGAAGCTGGCCGGCGGCGGCGACCTGTCCCAGATCGACACCACCGCCTTTCTGGAGCAGGCCGCCGAGTACGCCGGCGGTGGCGACCTGCGCGACAGCCTGCACAAGATCCGGATGACCGCGTGGAGCACCCACCCGGTGCCGGTGGCGCGGGCGGCGCAGCTGCGCCAGTGGATCGACTCCGGGGCGTACGGACGGGTGCTGGCCGGGGACTATCCGCGCCGGGCGGACGACGGCTCGACGAGCGTCTCGGAGGAGATCAAGGCGGCTGCCGAGTCGTACCGGGAGGAGTTCAGCCGGTCCACCGACCCGCTCGTCGGGTTGCTGCGCCGGTTGGGTGACGGCGCGAGTGACGTCGGCGAGTGGGTGGGCGGCACCGCCGGTCGGGCCCGTTCGTGGATGGATGCCGCCACCGAGGCGGCGGGCCGCGCACACCGCGCCGGCCGGGCCGCGCCGGGCGCGCGGGCCGGCGCCGGCCCTACGGACAGCGGTGACGGTACGGGCTCCGCCGGCACGCCCCGGTAAGGCCGGCATACGATGCCGGTCATGACCTCACCGATCATGTCCGAGTCCGAGGTGCGGGCCGCCGTCGAGCGGGAGATGCCTGGCGTACGGGCCGACCTGGAGCGCCTCGTCCGCATCCCCGGCATCGCCTTCGAGGGCTTCGACCACTCGCACGTGGAACGCTCCGCCGAGGCGGTCGCCGAGCTGCTGCGCGGCTGCGGCCTCGACGTCGACATCGTGCGATCCGGCGGGCAGCCGGCGGTGATCGGCCGGCGGGCCGCCCCACCCGGCGCACCCACCGTGCTGCTCTACGCCCACCACGACGTGCAGCCGGTGGGTGACCTGTCGCTCTGGGAGTCCGACCCGTTCGAGCCGGTGGAGCGGGACGGCCGGCTCTACGCCCGGGGCGCGGCCGACGACAAGGCCGGCGTGATGGCGCACGTCGCGGCGCTGCGCGCGTACGGTGACGCGCTGCCGGTGGGCGTGGTCCTCTTCATCGAGGGTGAGGAGGAGTACGGGTCCGACTCGTTGGAGCAGCTGCTGGCCGAGCACCGCGAGGAACTCACCTCCGACGTCATCGTGATCGCCGACTCCGGCAACTGGGACATCGGCGTACCGGCGTTGACCACCTCGCTGCGGGGCATCGTCAACTGCTTCGTCGAGGTGCGCACGCTCGACCACGCGGTGCACAGCGGCATGTTCGGAGGGGCCGTACCGGACGCGCTCACCGCGCTGGTCCGGTTGCTTGCGACGCTTCACGACGACGCCGGTGACGTGGCCGTGGACGGCCTGGTGGGCCGGGAGGGCGCCACCGTCGACTACCCGGAGGACCGGGTCCGGGCCGAGGCGGGGCTCGCCGACGGCGTGCAGTTCATCGGCACCGGCCGGATCACCGACCGGCTCTGGACGAAGCCGGCGCTTGCCATCCTCGGTGTCGACGCGCCGTCCACCGGCGAGGCGCCGAACGCCCTGGTCCCGGCCGCGAAGGCGAAGCTCAGCATCCGCCTCGCCCCGGGCGACGACCCCAAGCGGGCGTACGCGGCGGTGCGCGCGCACCTGGAGCAGCACGCGCCGTGGGGAGCGCAGGTGACTGTCACCTTCGAACACGACGGTGACCCGTGCGTGATCGACGCGTCCGGGCCGATGTTCGACGCTGCCCGTTCGGCCTTCCGGACCGCCTGGGACGGCACCGACCCG
The DNA here is from genome assembly GCF_053605225.1 of Micromonospora sp. NPDC003944. Lineage (NCBI taxonomy): Bacteria > Bacillati > Actinomycetota > Actinomycetes > Micromonosporales > Micromonosporaceae > Micromonospora > Micromonospora sp. NPDC003944. Next base: position 56,558 of record NZ_JBSGIV010000018.1, on the reverse strand, counting down.
GTGGACATCGGCGTCGGCGGCTCGATTCCGTTCATCGCCACCTTCCAGGAGATGTTCCCGAAGGCGGCGATCCTGGTGACAGGTGTGGAGGACCCGCACGCCCGCGCGCACGGCCCGAACGAGAGTCTGCACCTGGGGGAGTTCGCCCGGGTCTGCCTCGCCGAGGCGCTGCTCCTGCGCAACGTGGCGGCGACCGGCAGTTAGGTGTCAGAACGGCAACTTTGGGCCTGATCTGGGAGTTTACGGCGTGTCGGATGGTCAGCTGTTATAGCCTTTCGTACATGAGTACGAACGAGGTGATGGCCCGGTTGGGGGCCGCTGTCAGCGCGCTGGGAGATGTCGATGTCTCCGCGTGGTCCGAGGACACGCTCAACGAACAGCTCGGTGAGCTCTCCGCCGCCCTGGTCGCCCTCGACTCGGTGCTCTCCCGGGTCGCCGGTGAGGTCCGCGCCCGAGGGTTGCGCATCGAGGAGCCCGTCAGCGCCTGATCCGTCGTCCGCGTGAGCGGGCGGCACCCTGCCGACACCGCCCGGGCACGGCAATGCCCGGGCGGTGTCGGAGGTGACTGGCAGGATGAGCTGCGTGCGGTTCCTCGATCTGGCAGCCACCTCCGCCGCCGTCGGTGCCACAAGCGGCCGACGGGCCAAGGTGGCGCTGCTCGCCGACGCGCTGCGCCGCCTCGACCCCGCCGAGGTCGAGCCCGGCGCCGGCTATCTCGCCGGTGAGCTGCGCCAACGGCAGACCGGCGTCGGCTACGCGAGCCTGCGTGACCTGCCGCCACCGGCAGCCGAGCCGACGTTGACGGTGGCCGCCGTGGACGCGGCAATCGCGCAGATCGCCGCCGTGCACGGGTCGGGCTCGCAGGCACGGCGTCGGGCGTTGCTCGGTGCCCTCTACGCGGCGGCGACGGCCGACGAGCAGCGCCTGCTCACCGGCCTGTTCAGTGGCGAGCTACGCCAGGGCGCCCAGGCCGGGCTCCTCGCGGACGCGGTGGCCCGGGCCGCCGAGGTCCCGGTGGCGGCGGTCCGCCGGGCGCTGCTGCTCGCCGGTGACCTGCGGGCGGTGGCGGTGGCCGCGCTGTCCGGAGGGGCCGCCGAGTTGGCCGGTTTCGGCCTGCGGGTCGGCCGCCCGCTGGCGCCGATGCTCGCGCAGAGCGCCCCCTCGGTCGACGAGGCGCTCGCCGCCACCGGCACGCCGGCGGTGGTCGACGTGAAGCTCGACGGCATCCGCATCCAGGTGCACCGCTCCGGCTCCGACATCGCCGTGTTCACCCGCAGCCTCGACGAGATCACCACACGGGTGCCCGAGGTGGTCGCAGCGGTCCGTGCCCTGCCCGGCCGGGAGATGGTCCTCGACGGCGAGGCGATCGGCCTGGACGAGACCGGCCGGCCACTGCCGTTCCAGCAGACGTCGAGCCGAGCCGCCCGACGCACCACCCCGAGCACCACCGGCCGCACACCTGTCGCCCCGGCGGTGCTCGCGGCCGCCGCCAGCACGGGCGCGACGGTGCTCACTCCGTACTTCTTCGACCTGCTGCACCTCGACGGCCAGGATCTGATCGACCTCCCCGGCCGGGAGCGGTGGGCCGCCCTGGCCGGTGCGGTGGATCCGTCGCTGCTGGTCGGGCGGATGGAGGTCGACGGTCCGGAGCAGGCCGGCGCCGCGTTCGCCGCCGCGCTCGACGCCGGGCAGGAGGGTGTGGTGGTCAAGGCACCGGACGCCCCCTACGACGCCGGCCGGCGCGGTGCCGCCTGGGTCAAGGTGAAACCACGGCACACCCTCGACCTGGTGGTGCTCGCCGTCGAGTGGGGCAGCGGCCGACGCAAGGGCTGGCTGTCCAACCTGCATCTGGGTGCCCGGGACGCGCGCACCGGCGACTTCGTCATGCTCGGCAAGACGTTCAAGGGGCTCACCGACGAGCTGCTGCGCTGGCAGACCGAGCGCTTCCTCGACCTCGCCGTGGAGCGCGGCGACTGGGTGGTCCGGGTCCGTCCCGAGCAGGTGGTGGAGATCGCCTTCGACGGGGTGCAGACGAGTTCGCGCTATCCCGGCGGGATGGCGCTGCGGTTCGCCCGGGTGGTGCGCTACCGCGACGACAAGTCGGCCGCCGAGGCGGACACCATCGACGCGGTCCGCGCCATCCACGCCGGCCGGGTGAGTGGCTGACGGTTTGGTCAGGCAGACGCGGTGGGCGTCGGCTCGGCGGCCCGGTCCAGGGGCGCCGCCGTGGTGCCGATGCCGGCGGCCCGCCGGGCCTCTCGACGGGCCACCCAGCCGTAACCGAACAGCGCCATCACCGCGAAGAGCCACCACTGCACGACGTACCCGAAGTTCTGCCAGTTGTTGGTGTGCCCGACCGGCACCGCCTTGAACACCGGATCGGCTGCCGGGGTCTGCTCGTCGAGCAGCAGGTAGGCGCCGTAGACCGGGTAGGGAAGCTCGCCGGCCAGCCGGGACACCCCGATCCGCCGGATCTCCAGCAGCCCGTCACGTCGGTCCACCGCGCCCGCGCCGCTCTCGGTCTCGTGCACCCGACCGACCACCGTCACGTCGCCGGTCGGCGCGGCGGGCACCGACGGCTTGGCGACCGCGCCACCGGGCGCCGGTGGGATCCAACCCCGGTCCACGAGCAGCGCCGTGCCGTCGGCGAGCACCAGCGGGGTGAGCACCTCGAAGCCGACCCGGCTGTCCACCGTCCGGCCACGGACCAGCACGGTGTTCGTGGGGTCGTACCGACCGGTGACGGTGACCCGGGTCCAGACCTTGTCCTCGGCGGGGGCCGGCCCGGCAGTCCCCGCGCCCCCGGTGGGCGCGCGCAGCGCGTCGGCGAGCGGCGCGGGAGCCATCCGCTGGCCCGCGTCGATCCGCTCGTTGACCTCGGTACGCCCCCGGTAGCGGTCCAGCTGCCAGTTGCCGAGGAACACCATGACCGCGGCGGCGACCAGGGTCAGCGCGAGAGCGCCCAGCCAGCGTGGGCTCAGCAGGAACCGGTACACGGCACCGAGGCTACTCGTATGACCGGCGCCACTGACCTGGACCGGGCCGGACCGCGCCGGGACCGGCGTCAGGGGCCCCGGCCAGGGCCGGATGGGCGGCCCCGGTTGGCGGTGCTCGCGCCTTCGGCCGGGCGGGTATCGTCACGCCGACGGATCGGCCTCGGTCGTCCCGTCGCGTACCCGCCGCCGCTCGCGAGGAGTCGATGATGACCGTCGTGCCGCGCCTGGTGCTCAGCGCGCCGTCCTCCGGGCACGGTAAGAACGCGCTGGCGATCGGGCTGCTCGCCGCACTTGCCGAGCGAGGGATGGACGTCGCCGGGTTCAAGCTCGGGCCGGACCACGTCGACGCCGCCTACCTCGGCCTCGCCGCCGGTCGGCCCGGTCGGGTGATCGACTCCCGGCTGGTCGGCGTCGACCGCCTCGCCCCGCTCGTGGCCCACGGCGCCGCCGGTGCCGGGCTCGCCGTGGTGCAGGGCAGCATGGGGCTGTACGACTCGGTCGGTGGGCGTCCCGAGCAGGAGTCCACGGCTGCGGCTGCCGCCGCGCTGCGCAGCCCGGTGGTGCTCGTCGTCGACGTGGCCGCGATGGGTCAGTCGGTGGCAGCCCTGGTGCACGGTTTCCGCTCGTACGACGAGCAGTTGTGGCTCGGCGGGGTGATCCTCAACCGGGTGGCCTCGTCGCGGCACGAGGCGTTGTTGCGCGAGGCGTTGGACGACGTGGGAGTGCCGGTCTACGGCGCGCTGCGTCGCCAGGACCTGCCGGCGGTGCTGCCGTCGCGGCGGCACGGCGTGGCCCCGGTGGTCGAGGGTTCGGCCGACGCCGTTCGTGCGGTCCGCCGGCTGGGTGAGGCCGTCGCCGCCACCGTCGACCTGGAGCGGCTGCTCGGGCTGGCCCGCTCCGCACCGCCGCTGCCGGCGCCGGCCTGGTCGGCCGAGGAGGCCCTCGGCGCGTTCACGCCCCCGGCGAACCGTCCGCTGGTGGCGGTGGCCGGAGGGCCGGGTGGCAGCTTCAGCCACCCGGAGACCGCCGAGTTGCTCCGGGCCGCCGGCGCCGAGGTCGTCGTCGTCGACCCGCTTCGCGACGAGGCGTTGCCGGTCGGCACCCGCGCGCTTGTCGTCGGCGGCGCGCTGCCCGAGGCGTACGCCGAGCAGTTGTCGGCCAACCGGCGGCTCTGCATCGCGGTGGCCGAGTTGGCACGGACCGGGCGTCCGGTGATCGCCGAGGGCGCCGGGCTGCTCTGGCTGGCCCGGGAGTTGGACGGGCTGCCGATGTGCGGTGTCCTGGACGCGGTCGGCGTCAGCCGTGACGGGGTGGTGGCCGGCTACCGGGAGGCGACCGCCCAGACCGACAGCGTGGTCGCCGCCACCGGCACGGTGCTGGTCGGGCACAAGGCGCACCGTGCCGTGCTCACCCCGCGCGCTGGTCAGCGCCCGGCCTGGAGCTGGGACGGCGGCACGCCGGAGGGCTTCGTCTGGCGCAACGTGCACGCCTCGCAGCTCACCCTGCACTGGGCCGGTCACCCGGGGACGGCCGCCCGGCTGGTCGCGGCGGCGGCGACCGACCCGACGAGCGAGGTGGTGCCCGCCCAGCCGGGCGGGGTGTCGGTGTGATCGGTCAGGTGGCGGTACGCCGATTCCCGGCGCTCACCGTCTCCACCCCGCGTACCGAGGTGCGTCAGCTCACGGCGGCCGACGCGGCGGCGGCCGGGGAGATCTTCGCCGACAAGCTGACCCGGCGTTGGCTGCCGCTGCCCGACGACTCCGGCCCGATCGACGGGCTGGCCTGGTGCACCGATCTGGCCCGGCAGCGGCGCGACAGCGGGGAGGGCGACCACTACGCGGTGCTCCGGCGGGAGGACGACCAGGTGGTGGGCTCGCTCTGGACCCGGCGCACCGACTGGGGCGCGCGCCTGACCGAGATCTCGTACGCGATGGCGGCACCCGCCCGGGGCTTCGGCTTCGCCGCCGAGGCGGTCGACGCGGTGGCGATCGCGCTGATCCTGGAGCACGGCTTCCAACGGGTCGAGCTGCGGGTGGCACCCGGAAACCTGGCCTCGCGCCGGGTCGCCGAGAAGGCCGGGTTCAGCTACGAGGGTCTGCTGCGCAACGCCGGTTTCGTCAGCGGCGGCCGAGTGGATCTGGAACTCTGGTCGTTCGTCGCCGCCGACCTGCGCTGAAACGCGCCGACCTGCGCTGGCTCTCGTGCCGGTCAGCCGACGATGGCGTCCGATGGTGGGGTGAACTGGCGGGTCGGGGTGCCCTTCAGGCCGTCGCGCAGGGTCTGCGAGACCGCTTTGATCGGGATTTGGGACTGCCCGTCACCGACGGCGTTGAACGGGTTGTCCGGGTCGGAGATGAAACTCGCCGCGGCCAGCTCCGGGGTGTAGCCCACGAACCAGGCGGACCGCGTGCTGTCGGTCGTACCGGTCTTGCCGGCCACCGGGCGTCCGACGGTGCCCCGCACGCTGTCGGCGGTGGACCAGCCGCCGCAGCTGCCGCGCGCCGGGGTGTCTCCGGTCGGGCAGCGGGCCGCGTCGGTGGCCGCCCGTGCCGCGTCCGCGTTGACCACCTGCCGGCAGCGTGGCTTGGCCACCTCACGGTGCAGACCGCCCGGGGTGGCGTACGTGGCGGGTGTGCCGTCCCGGTTCATGATCGCCTGCACCGGGATGGCCTCGCAGTAGCGGCCGTCGGCCGCGATGGCGGCGTACGCGTTCGCCATCTCCAGTGGGGTGGCGTCGGAGACGCCCAGGGTGAACGCGCCCCACTTCTTCGCCTTGGCCGGGGACGCGTGGTCCCGGTCGACGTCGGTGCGCCACCGCAGCCCGAGTTGCTCGGCCAACCGGACCGCCCGGTCCGCGCCGACCTTCTCCTCCAGCCACACGAAGTACGTGTTCACCGACTTGCCGAAGCCGGACCACATGGTCTGCTGACCGGACATGGCACCGCTGGCGTTGGAGGGCGCCCACCCGTCGTAGACCTCGGACCGGTAGCGGTGTGGGGCGTTGAACGAGGTGGAGAGGGGCATCCCGGCGTCGAGCGCGGCAAGCATCGGGAACATCTTGAACGTCGACCCGGCCTGGTAGCCCGCCAGGTCACCGCCGCCGAGCAGTGGTGCCACCGTGTTCGGGTAGTTGGCCTTCACCTTCGGTCCGGCCTCGGGGTTGGAACTCTGCGGGTTCTCGGCCAGGTCCAGCGAGTACGTCCGGTTCACCGCCATCGCCTTCACCCGACCGGTGCCCGGCTCGGAGACCACGATGCCGTTTGCGAACGGGCTTCCGGTGGCGTCCTTGGACCCGACGTTCTTCTCCGCAGCCTCCTGGACCTTCGGGTCGAGGCTGAGCACGATCCGGTAGCCGCCCCGGCGCAGGTTGTCCATCCGTTCCAGCCGGTTCGCCCCGAACGCGGGCTGTGCGCTCCACCAGTTCTTCAGGTAGTCGCAGGCGAAGCCCCAGCTGTTGTACTTCTCGGTGACCGCGGCGCAGTCGTGCGGTGGGGTGGTCAGCTTGAGCCGGATCGGCTCGGACTTGGCCGCGGTGGCCGAGTCGGGGGAGAGGTAGCCGAGTTGGCTCATCCGGTCCAGCACGTAGTTGCGCCGTCCGGTGGCCTCCTTCTGGTCGGAGTCCGCCGGGTCGTACTCGGAGGGGGACTTGACCAGTCCGGCGAGGGTGGCCGCCTCGACCGGGGTGAGGTCCTTCGGGGTCTTGGAGAAGAAGATCTCGCTCGCCGCGTAGATGCCGTATGCCCGGTGCCCGAAGTACGCCGAGTTCAGGTAGCGCTCCATGATTTGTTCCTTGCTCAGCTCCTTCTCCAGGTCCAGCGCCATCCGCATCTCCTTGACCTTGCGGATGCTTGTCTGCTGGGTCGCCTCCTGCACCTCCCTGGGCGTGGTCGCGCTGTCCCGCAGGGCCATCCGGACGTACTGCATGGTCAGCGTCGACGCGCCCTGGGACCCGCCGGAGCGGGCGTTGGAGACGAAGGCTCGGGCCACGCCCTTCGGGTCGACGCCGTGGTGCTGGTAGAAGCGGGAGTCCTCGGCCGCCACGATCGCCTGCTGGATGTTCGGCGACATGTCCGACAGCTTGGTGTACTGCCGGTACTCCTCGTAGAACATGGTCAGCACGGTCTTGCCGTCGGGGGCGTAGAGGTACGAGGTCTCGGCGGGCAGGGCGGTCTTCAGCACCCGGGTCTTCTGGTCCACGGCGTGTGCGGTGGCCTTCGCGCCGAGCCCGGTGAGGGCGACCAGCGGGTAGGCCACGGCGGCGATCACGATTCCGGCGATCAGCCCGGCGCGGAGGAGAGGGACGAGTCGACCAGCGGCAGCAAGGGGTCGGTTGCTCACAGGGTCAAGTTATGACATTTCCGATACGTGCATGAGAAGAACTCTTAAACCGGCGAGTGGTGACGCGGCTTACGCCGAGATCGTCTGTCCCACCGGCCGCCTTCCCGGCAGGATCGCGGACATGTCCGAGCCGACGGCCGATTGCGAGGCCGACCTGACGCACCACGGCGACGCGGAGGCCACCGCAGGCCTGATCGACCTCGCCGTCAACGTCCGTCGGGCGCGACCTCCCGCCTGGCTGGCCGACCCGATCGCCGCGACCCTGACCGACCTGGCCCGCTATCCGGACCCGGCGCCGGCCCGCGCGGCGGTCGCCGCCCGACACCGCCGTCACCCGAACGAGGTGCTGCTCACCGCCGGTGCGGCCGAGGGGTTCGTGCTCATCGCCCAGGCGCTGCGCGGCGTTCGCCGCCCGGTGGTGGTGCACCCCCAGTTCACCGAGCCGGAGGCGGCGCTGCGGGCCGCCGGTCACCGGGTCGAGCGGCTGCTGCTCGACGCCGCCGACGGCTTCCGGCTCGACCCCGCCCGGGTGCCCGCCGACGCCGACCTCGTGATGATCGGCAACCCGACCAACCCGACCTCGGTGCTGCACCCCGCCCAGACGGTGGCCGCGCTGGCCCGCCCCGGCCGGGTGCTGGTGGTCGACGAGGCGTTCGCCGACACCACGATCGCCCCCGGGCACCCCGGCGAACCGGAGTCGCTGGCGCAGCGTCGCGACCTGCCCGGGCTGCTCGTCGTCCGCAGCCTCACCAAGACGTGGGGTCTGGCCGGCCTCCGGATCGGCTACCTGCTCGGCGCTGCGGAGCTGCTGTCCCGGCTGGCCGCCGTCCAACCGCTCTGGGCCGTCTCCACGCCCGCGTTGGCGGCCGCGTCGGCCTGCGCCAGCCCTGTCGCGGTCCAGGCCGAACGCGCGATCGCCGTCGCCCTCGCCGCCGACCGCGACCACCTGGTCGCGCGCCTCACCGACCTACCCGGTGTACGCGTCGTCGGCCGGCCCGCAAGCGCGTTCGTGCTGCTGCACCTGCCCGGTGCCACAGCGATCCGGGCTGCCCTGCGCGAGCGCGGCTGGGCGGTGCGCCGCGGCGACACGTTCCCCGGCCTCGGCCCAGACTGGCTGCGGGTGGCGGTACGCGACCGGCACACCACAGATGCGTTCATCGACGTACTGCGCGAGATCATGGAGGCATGATGCTGGAGACCACGATCGCGGCCATCCGCCCGGCGGACGAGGCGGCCATGGCCGCCGCCCGGGAGCTGCACGGCCGGCTGACCAAGCCGGCGGGCTCGCTTGGCGCACTCGAGGAGCTTTCGGTACGCCTCGCCGGCCTGGCCGGAGCCTGCCCGCCACCGCTGCCCGAGCCGGCCGCGGTGGCGATCTTCGCGGGCGACCACGGGGTGCACGCCCAGCGGGTGAGCCCCTGGCCGCAGGAGGTCACCGCGCAGATGATCGGCAACTTCCTGGCCGGCGGAGCGGTGGTCAACGCGTTCGCCCGCCAGGCCGGCGCCTCGGTCACCGTGGTCGACGTCGGCGTGGCCACCCCGCTGCCGACCGCCGAAGCGGCCGTGCCCGACCCGGCCGTGCTCGATTCCGCCGCGCCTCGGCTGGTTGTCGCGTCGGTGCGCCGTGGCACCCGCGACCTCACGGTGACCGCCGCGCTGACCCGGGACGAGGCGCTGGCGGCGGTGCAGACCGGCATCCGGATCGCCGACGAGCTGATCGACGCCGGCGCCGGCATCCTGCTCACCGGCGACATGGGCATCGCCAACACCACCCCGGCCGCCGCGTTGATCGCCGCGTTCACCGGCGCCGACCCGCTCGACGCCACAGGTCGGGGCACCGGGGTCGACGACGCGACGTACGCGCACAAGGTGGCGGTGGTGCGGGCCGCGCTGGCCCGGCACACACCCGATCCGGCCGACCCGCTGGGGGTGCTTGCCGCCGTCGGTGGCCTGGAGCACGCCGCCCTGGCCGGGTTGGTCCTGGGGGCGGCTGCCCGCCGTACGCCAGTGCTGCTGGACGGGGTGATCGCGGTCTCGGCCGCGCTCGCCGCCGCCGCGTTCGCCCCGGCGGCGGTGGACGCCATGGTCGCCGGCCACCGTTCGGCCGAGCCCGGAGCCACGGTGGCGCTGCGGCACCTCGGCCTCGACCCGTTGATCGACCTGGGGCTACGCCTCGGCGAGGGCACCGGAGCGCTGCTGGCGCTGCCCGTGGTCACCGGCGCGGTCCGGGTGCTGCACGAGGTGGCCACCTTCGACTCCGCCGGGGTGGCCGAGAAGTGACCACCCGCAACGAACTCGCAGTCCACCTCGGTGGTGCGGCGTGACCTCCAATCCGTACCCCCTCGGTCTGCGGCTGGACGGCCGGCGGGTGGTCGTGGTGGGTGGCGGCGCGGTCGCCACCCGGCGGGTACCCGCGCTGCTTGACGCCGGTGCGGACGTCCTGCTGGTGGCCCCGGAGCTGACCCCGGCGTTGCGCGCGCGGGCCGACGCGGGCCGGCTGCACTGGGTGCCGCGCCGGTTCGTGCCCGAGGACCTCGACGGTGCCTGGCTGGTGCAGGTCGCTGTCGACGACCCGATGGCTGCGGCTGCGGTGAGCGCCGTCGCCGCCGAGCGACGGATCTTCTGTGTCCGGGCCGACGACCGCACGGCCGCCACCGCCTGGACTCCCGCGGTGACCCGGCACGGCCCGGTCACCGTGGCGGTGCTCGGCGGCGGTGACCCCCGTCGGGCGATGACCGTCCGCGACGCGATCCGCGATCTCCTCGCCGTGCGCCTGGCACCGGACGGGGCCGCTCCGACGCGGGGCCGGCCCGACCCTCCGGCCGGTGCGACAGGTGGGCCCGACGTGCTCGGCGCTGACGGCACGGCCTGGGCGGCCCGCGCGGGTGGTGCGACCGACTCGGGTGGCGCGAGCAGCACGGCTGGCGCGGGCCCTGGACGGCAGGCCGGGCGGGTGGCGCTGGTCGGGGCGGGGCCCGGTGACCCGGAGCTGATCACGGTCAAGGGTTGGCGGCTGCTCACCGAGGCCGATGTGGTGGTCGCCGACCGGCTGGTGCCCGGGCTGCTCCTCGACGAGCTGCGCCCGGACGTCGAGCTTGTGGACGCCTCGAAGATCCCCTACGGCCCGTCCCGGGAACAGGAGGAGATCAACCAGATCCTGGTGGACCGCGCCCTGGCCGGTGCCTTCGTGGTGCGGCTCAAGGGTGGGGACCCGTACGTCTTCGGCCGGGGCGGCGAGGAGTTGCTGGCCTGTGCGGCGGCCGGCGTGCCGGTGACGGTGGTGCCCGGGGTGACCAGCTCGATCGCCGCGCCGGCGGCGGCCGGGATTCCGGTCACCCATCGGGGGGTCGCGCACGAGTTCACCGTGGTCTCCGGGCACGTGGCACCCGACTCGCCGGCTTCGCTGGTGCGCTGGGACGCCCTGGCGGGCCTACGCGGCACGCTGGTGATCCTGATGGGGCTCAAGAACCTCGCCGCCATCACGGCCACCCTGATCGCGCACGGCCGCTCAGCGGAGACGCCGGCCGCAGTCGTCCAGGAGGCCACGACGGGCACCCAGCGGGTCCTACGGTCGACGCTTGGCCAGGTGGCCGCCGACCTGCTCGCCGCCGACCTGCGCCCACCGGCTGTCGTCGTGGTGGGCGACGTGGTGCACACCCTCGACGAGGGCCCGCACTCATGATCAGGTGATGAGAAGTAGTTCCTCGGGGACGATTCCGAGCTACTTCTCATCACTCGATCATGGGACGGCGGCGAGCTGTCGAACTACTGCTTGAGCATGTTGTCCAGCAGCAGGGCACAGCGGATCAGGCCGAGGTGGCTGTACGCCTGCGGGTGGTTGCCCAGACCGCGCTCGGCGAGCGGGTCGTACTGCTCGGGGAGCAGCCCGGTCGGGCCGGCGGTCAGCACCATCTGGGCGAACAGCTCTTCGGCGTCGGTGCGGCGGCCGGTGCGCAGGTACGCCTCGATCAACCACGCCGTGCAGATGTGGAAGCCGCCCTCACGGCCGGGCAGGCCGTCGTCCCAGTGGTAGCGGTAGACGACCGGGCCGCTGCGCAGGTCCGCCTCGATCCGCAGGACCGTGGACAGGAAGCGCGGGTCGTCACCCGGGAGCAGGCCGGAGAGCCCGATCCAGAGCGACGAGGCGTCCATGTCCTCGTCCCCGTACGCGACGCTGTACGCCTCGACATCGGAGTGCCAGCCGTGCTCCAGCACGTTGGCACCGATCCGGTCGCGCAGGTCCTTCCACTCGGGCCGGTCCTCGCCGCCGTGCTCGCGCATGACGTGCAGCGCCCGGTCGACTGTCATCCAGCACATCACCTTGGAGAAGACGTGGTGCCGGGGTGGCAGCCGAGCCTCCCAGATGCCGTGGTCGGGCTCGTGCCAGCGGCGGCGGACCGCCTCGACCATGTTCTCCAGGACCCGCCATTCGTCGTCGCGGACCGAGCCGCGGGCGTCGGCGACGGCCGCGATCAGGTCGGCGATCGGGCCGAAGACGTCCAGTTGCAACTGGTGGTTGGCGAGGTTGCCGACCCGGACCGGCCGGGAGCCGGCGTACCCGGGCAGCGTGTCGATGACCGCCTCGGCGCCCAGCTCGTAACCGTCGATGGTGTAGAGCGGGTGCAGTCGTTCCGGGTGCCCGCCGGTGCGCTCGATGCAGCCGTCCACCCAGCGCAGCAGCGCCTCGGCCTCCTCGACGGAGCCCAGGTCGACGAGTGCGCGGGCGGTCAGCGCGGCGTCGCGCAGCCAGCAGTAGCGGTAGTCCCAGTTGCGGACGCCGCCCAGCTCCTCGGGGAGCGAGGTGGTCGCCGCCGCCAGGATCGAGCCGGTGGCTTCGTGGCAGAGCCCGCGCAGGGTGAGGGCGCTGCGCGCGACGAGGTCACGGGCTGTGGACGGCAGCCGCAGCGAGGCCACCCAGTCCTTCCACGGCTGCTCGGCGGCGGCCTGCCGCTCGTGGATCGGCACCCGGTGGTGCTCCAGGCTGTGCGTGCCGAAGCGCAGCTCCAGCACGACCTGCCCACCGGCGGCGGAGAGGTCGACGACCGCCTTTGCGGTCTCGTACCCGCCGTCGTTGCCGACCTCCCACTGCACGCCGGGGGAGTAGAGCGCGACCGGCTCGTTGGAGCCGAGCACCAGCAGGCCGTCACCCAGCGGCTGCAACTGGACGGCCACCTGACCGAACTCGGGCCTCGGCGCGAACTCCACAGTGGCCTTGCCCGCGCCGGTCAGCACCCGGACGAGTGTCGAGTCGCCGGTGATGACCGCCGGGCTGTCGTCCGGGGTGGTCTCCCGGGCCGGCTTGTCCAGCCAGTCGGTGACGGTGAGCCCGGACCAGCGGGTCTCCACGGTCATCGTGCCGGACCGGTAGCGCTGGCCGAGCGGGATGCCGCCGCGTTCGGGGGCGACGCTGAAGTGACCGGCCGGGCTGCCACCGACCAGATCGGCGAAGATCGCCGCCGAGTCCGGTTTGGGGTGGCAGAGCCAGCTCACCTTCGCCTCGGGCGTGAGCAGCGCGACGGTACGACCGTTGGCGAGCATGGAGTGCCGCTCGATCGGCACCGCCCGCTCGCCGAACAGCCAGTGCCGGCGGGTCTCCAGCAGCAGCGCCAGCGCGCGGGCGGCCTCCAACGGGTCGGCCACCCGGTAGTCGGCCTGGGTGTCACCAGGGCCGATCTTGATGCCGAGGTCGGGACCGTGCAGGTGGCCGAACGCGTTCTCGTCGGTGATGTCGTCGCCGATGAACAGCACCGCGCTGGAGGCGAGCTGGGTCCGCAACTGGTCGAGCGCGGTGCCCTTGTGGGTGGCCACCACGGAGAGCTCGATGACCTCCTTGCCCTGGGTCACCGTGACGCCGTCGAAGGTGGCCGGACCGTTGCGGACCGCCTCGATCGCCGCGGCGGCCACCTGCGGGTCGACCCCGCGGGTGTGCACCGCGACGCTTGCCGGCTTGCGTTCCAGCCGGATGCCCGGGTGCTTGGCGGCGATCTCGCGCAGCGCGTTGCGGACCTCGGTCCGCACGGCGACCAGCTCGGGGGAGAGCCGCTCGACGAAGCCGATGTCGAACTCGGAGCCGTGGCTGCCGACGAGGTGCACCTCGCTCGGCAGCCGGGAGAGCGCGGCCAGGTCGCGCAGCGCCCGACCGGAGACCACCGCCACGGTGGTCTGCGGCAGCGCGGCGAGCGCACGGACCGCGGCTACCGACTCGGGCAGCGGGACGGCGGTGCTCGGGTCCTCCACGATCGGCGCCAGTGTGCCGTCGTAGTCGCAGGCGACAAGGAGTTGGGGGACCCGGGCGATCCGCCCGATGGCGGCACGCAACTCAGGGTCCATGACCCCGGTGGCGACTGCCGCCCCATCGTTGACGGACGTGTTCACTCGGCCTCCGCCTCCGGAACTCCGAGCTCCGAGAGGAAAGACTTGGCCCAGTGACCCACGTCGTGGGTACGCAGGTGACGTTGCATTGTCCGCATCCGGCGGCGCGCCTCGGTTTTCTCCACGTGCACTGCCCGGAGGAGGGCGTCCTTGACCGCGTCCGGGTCGTGCGGGTTACACAAAAATGCCTGGCGAAGCTCGGTGGCGGCACCGGCGAACTCACTGAGCACGAGGGCGCCACCCTGGTCGGCACGTGATGCTACGTATTCCTTTGCCACGAGGTTCATTCCGTCTCGCAGCGGGGTCACCATCATCACGTCGGCAGCAACGTACATCGCCGCCAGCTCACTGCGACTGTACGACTGATGAAGGTAATGGACCGCCGGCACGCCGACCCGACCGAACTCGCCGTTGATCCGACCGACCTCGCGCTCAACTTTGACCCGTAGTGCCTGGTAGTGCTCCACGCGCTCGCGGCTGGGCGTGGCGACCTGAACCATGACCGCGTCGGGAACTGTCAACTTTCCGTCAGCCAGCAGCTCCCGGAAGGCCTTGAGTCGCAACTCGATGCCCTTGGTGTAATCCAGCCGGTCGACGCCCAGGATTATCGTCTTCGGGTCGCCCAGCTCAGCGCGGATCTGCTTGGCCCGGGCCTGGATCGCCGGATCGGCGGCCATCCGTTCCATCTCCTGCGTGTCGATCGAGATGGGGAAGGCGCCCGCCTTCACCTGCCGACCGTCGACCTGGATCATCTGCCCCTCGTAGCGGAGCCCGAGCAGGTGCCGGGCCAGCCGGACGAAGTTCTGCGCGGCCAGCCGCTGCTGGAACCCGACGAGGTCGGCGCCGAGCAGACCGCGCAGGATCTCGGTGCGGAACGGCATCTGCATGAACAGCTCGATGGGCGGGAACGGGATGTGCAGGAAGAACCCGATCCGCAGGTCCGGCCGGAGCTCACGGAGCATCGCCGGCACCAACTGGAGCTGGTAGTCCTGCACCCAGACCGTCGCGCCCTCGGCGGCGACGTCGGCTGCGGCCTCCGCGAACCGGGCGTTGACCAGGCGGTACGCCTCCCGCCACCGGCGCTTGTAGGCGGGCGTCTCCACCGCGTCGTGGTAGAGCGGCCAGATCGTCGCGTTGGACTGGCCCTCGTAGTAGCGCTCCAACTCCTCCGCGCTGAGCGGGACCGGGTGCAGCCGGATCCCCTCCAGGTCGAACGGCTCGGGGGCCGCGCCGGTGCCACCGGCCCAGCCGACCCAGGTGCCCTTGTGTTCGGCGAGTACGGGATGGAGCGCGGTGACCAGCCCACCAGGGCTGCGTCGCCACTGCCGGCCCTCGGGTGTGCTCACCTCGTCGACCGGCAGACGGTTCGCCACTACGACAAAGGAGCTACGGACGGTCACGATCGGCCACCTCCGGGTACTGACGGGTCCACCGCGATGAGCGTACTGAGCGTAGCTGCGGCGTCTTGTGCCTAGTGCCGGAGTCTCCTACCCGCCCCGGTCGGGCCGAACCCTGAAGGTGATCTTCTCGACAGCCGCGCTGGTCAGAGCTCGATGATCGGCCACTCCTTGGGCAGCACCTCACCCAGCAGTTCCCGCCGATCCGTCATGATCGGCACGAGGGGGTGGGCGGCGGCGTCCATCGCCAGCTGTGCGAGGTCCATCCGGCCGTTCATCCGGCGCGACCAGCCGCCGAGATAGTTGCACATCTCGGGTTCGACGGGGGTGATCTGAATATGCGGAAGTGCGCCGAGCAGTTCGAGCATCTCCCACTGCGCGGGGGTCGCCCGTTGATGTGCGTTGGCGAGGCACAGGGCGGGGACGAGCACCTGCCGGCCGCGGTCGGCTGCCTTCGCGATCCGGTGCCCGACGTCCAGCTCCGTCGAGGAGTAGGCGAGCAGTGCGGTGGTGTCCAGTGCGAGGCCGAAAGCGATCACCTGCGAGCAGTGGCGCGTGCTGCGTGAAACTTGTCGCGTGCTGCCAGAACCTCGTTCTGTAGCCTGGCAGCCTCTATGCGCAGCTCCGGCGTGATGCTCGCCTCTAGCTGGTCCATCTCGACCTGCGCTCGCGCCAACCCCTCGTCAGTGAGCGCGAAGCCAGCGCTCCGCAGGATCTCCCGCGTCCTTTCTCCGGCCACCCGGCGTCGCAGTGATTCCGCCACGTAGGCGGAAGCGTTCGGTTCCTGTGCGAGCCGTTCGGCGAGATCGTCAGGCAGGCTGACTGTGATCTTCTTGGTCATACCAAAAAAGCTACTTTGCCTTACCGGCTGGGGCAACGCGGCTCGCCGACGTACTCCTGGGGCGGGGTGATGTGGGCGAAGCGCGCCGTACCTGTCAGGATTGACGATGGCGTGCGCGCGGCCGGCTCCCGGCCGGCGGCGGCGGGCGGTCCTCGCAGCCCGCGCCGCGCCGCCGATCAGCGACAGCAACCGACGGAGGTAGCCCGCACCGTGGCCCAGTACATCTACGTCCTGGAAAAGGCGCGCAAGGCGCACGGCGACAAGGTCGTGCTCGACAACGTCACGTTGAGCTTCCTGCCGGGGGCCAAGATCGGTGTGCTCGGTCCGAACGGCGCCGGCAAGTCCAGCCTCCTCAAGATCATGGCAGGCCTGGACAAGCCGAGCAACGGCGAGGCCCGACTCATGCCCGGTTACACCGTCGGCATGCTCGCCCAGGAGCCCCCGCTCAACGAGGCCAAGACCGTGCTCGGCAACGTCGAGGAGGCGGTCGCCGAGACCAAGGCCAAGCTGGAGCGGTTCAACAAGATCGCCGAGCAGATGGCCACCGACTACTCCGACGAGCTGATGGAGGAGATGGGCAAGCTCCAGGAGGAGCTCGACCACCTCGACGCCTGGGACGTCGACTCCAAGCTCGAACTGGCCATGGACGCCCTGCGCTGCCCGCCGCCGGACGCCGACGTGACCCAGCTCTCGGGCGGTGAGCGTCGCCGGGTCGCGCTCTGCAAGCTGCTGCTCGAGGCGCCCGACCTGCTGCTGCTCGACGAGCCGACCAACCACCTGGACGCGGAGAGCGTCTCCTGGCTGGAGCAGCACCTCGCAAAGTACGCGGGCACCGTCATGGCGATCACCCACGACCGGTACTTCCTCGACAACGTGGCCAACTGGATCCTCGAGCTGGACCGCGGCCGGACCTACCCGTACGAGGGCAACTACTCCACCTACCTGGAGAAGAAGGCCGCCCGGCTGGCCGTCGAGGGCCGCCGCGACGCCAAGATGAAGAAGCGCCTCACCGAGGAGTTGGAGTGGGTCCGCTCCAACGCCAAGGCCCGGCAGACCAAGTCGAAGGCCCGCCTCGACCGGTACGACGAGATGGCCACCGAGGCCGAGAAGACCCGCAAGCTCGACTTCGAGGAGATCCAGATCCCGCCGGGCCCGCGCCTGGGCAGCACGGTGATCGAGGCGCAGAACCTCAGCAAGGGCTTCGGTGACCGGCTGCTGATCGACAACCTGTCGTTCTCGCTGCCGCGCAACGGCATCGTCGGCATCATCGGCCCCAACGGCGTCGGCAAGACCACCCTGTTCAAGACCATCGTCGGGCTGGAGGAGCCGACAAGCGGCCAGGTCCGGGTCGGTCCCACCGTCTCGCTGTCGTACGTCGACCAGAACCGGGAGGGCCTCAACGGCGACAAGACCGTCTGGGAGGTCGTCTCCGACGGACTCGACTACCTGATGGTGGGCAAGGTCGAGATGCCGTCGCGGGCGTACATCGCCGCGTTCGGCTTCAAGGGCCCGGACCAGCAGAAGCCGACGAAGGTGCTCTCCGGCGGTGAGCGCAACCGGCTCAACCTGGCGCTGACCCTGAAGATCGGCGGCAACGTCATCCTGCTCGACGAGCCGACGAACGACCTGGACGTGGAGACGCTCTCCAGCCTGGAGAACGCGCTGCTGGAGTTCCCCGGCTGCGCCGTGGTCATCTCGCACGACCGGATGTTCCTGGACCGCGTCGCCACGCACATCCTGGCCTGGGAGGGCGACGACCAGGACCCGTCCAAGTGGTTCTGGTTCGAGGGCAACTTCGAGGCGTACGAGAAGAACAAGATCGACCGCCTCGGCGCGGAAGCCGCCCGACCGCACCGGGTGACGTACCGCAAGCTGACTCGCGACTGACCGGCCGAGAAGGTGTCTGACCGCTTCGTCTACCACTGCACCCTGCGCTGGTCCGACCTGGACGCGTACGGCCACGTCAACAACTCGCGCTTCCTCACCCTGTACGAGGAGGCGCGGGTCGCGTTGATGTTCGCCGGCGGCCGGGCCTGGGGAGTCGGCTCGTTCGCCGACGGGGTGGTGATCCGCCGGCACGAGGTCGACTACCTCCGCCCGGTCGACTACGCGCTCGGCCGGGCCACCGCGGAGGCGGCGCCCACGGTGCGGATCGAGCTGTGGGTGGAGGAGATCCGGGCTTCCCGGTTCACCGTCGCCTACGAGCTGTACGACGGCGAGGTGCTGGCCAGCCGAGCCCGCTCGGTGCTGGTGCCGTTCGACCTGACCCGTCAGGTGCCCCGGCGGATCACCACCGAGGAACGGGACTTCCTGCTTACGTACGCGCCGAAGGGCGGTGTGGGGTGACCCGGCCGGGCACCGCTGAGCCGGGCCGGGTGGCGGCGTCCACCCACGGCATCGCCGGGGTGACGGACGCCGGTGCCTTCCTGGCCCGGCTGGTCCGGCTGGATCCGGTCGCGCCGGTCCGGCTGCGGCCGGCCGGCGCACCGGGCCGGGTCGCCCTGTGGGCCCGGCTGCCGTGGCAGGTCCTGGTGGTCCGCACGGTTGCCGGCGGACCGGCCGACGGTGTCGTCGAGGACGTCACGGTGAACGCCGGGGAGTTGCTCGCGGAGTTGGAGCGGGGCGGCACCGCCCTACCGACCCGCCGCGACGCCCAGTGGCGGTGGCCGCTGCCGCCGGCGCGGAGCCGACAGGTGGAGGCGCTGCCCGTTGCCGAGGTGCGACGGATCGCGGACGCGGCGGCGGGCACCCTGCGGACGGCGAGCGAGCAGGGTGTGGGCGGTCGTGCCGTGGGTCAGCGGGCGCTGCGGGACGCGCTGCTCGACCACGTGGCGGTGCTGATCACCCCGGACGGGGCGGCCGCCGCGCCCGTCGAGGTGCCGCAGCGGCTGGTGCAGGGGGTGGTCCGCATGGGCTTCCTCGGCGGTACGGCGGCCAGCACGGCCGGGAACGCCGTTCAGGTGCGGGTGGCCGGGCGTTGGGTCGGCCTGGTGGGACCGCACGGAGCGGCCTGGTTGCAGAAGGCCACGGATCTTGCCGTGACACCCCTGAATGCTCGTCCGAACGGATGACCCCAGATCATTCTTCTGGTCAGGGGCGGTCGTTGGGGGGGTGCTTCAACCCGGCTGTCCGGGTACCGTCCATCCTCGGATCCAACGCACCGTAGGCGACTGGATCCGCTGGGGAGTGAGGTGCGCGAGCGATGCCGTGGTGGTCATGGCGCCCCGGTCCCGCCGACGGCGGCGAACCGGAAACCCGAAGCGGGATCACAGTCGATAGCGCGGTCCGGATCGGGCCGCCAAGCCCTCGCCAGCCGGGGGACGACTGCCCGTCCAACGAGCGGCCCGTGCTGACCGAGATGCCCGCCACCGTCGAGCCGGTGAGTCTGCGTCGGGTCTGCGACGCGCTCGATCTGCTCGACGTGCGTTATCTGGCCGACGGCGACGGCAACCTGCTGGCGATGTGGGAGCGGCACGCGGTGCTTGTCACCCTCGAAGGCCCGGAGGACGAGATCCTGGTCATGCGGGCCCGCCCGCACGCCACGGTCCCGCCGGACTGGGCCGACCGGGCGTACCGGGTGGTCAACGAGTGGAACCACACCCGCCGGTTCTGCAAGGCCTACATCGGCGACCCGACCGAGCGGGGTCAGCTGCCGATCTACGCCGAGCTTCAGGTGCCACTCGGTGCCGGCACCCACGACGCGCTCCTGGTCGAGATGCTCGACTGCGGCGCGGCGGTCGCCACCAGCTTCGTGGACTGGCTGCACGACGAGGGCGCCCTGCTCTGACGCCGCCTCGGGTCGAGCGGGTCAGCCCCCGTTGGCCGGGTCGTCCTCGACGTTGACCATGAAGTACGCGGCCCGCTCCAGGTAGTCCCAGAGGGTGCTGGCGATCTCCGGCTCGAGGCCGAGGCGGTCTACGGCGCGGCGCATGTTGCGCAGCCAGGCGTCCCGTTCGGCCGCGCCGATCCGGAACGGCGCGTGCCGCATCCGTAGCCGCGGGTGCCCGCGCTGGGCGGAGTACGTGTTCGGCCCGCCCCAGTACTGCATCAGGAACAGCGTCATCCGGTCAGCGGCCGGGCCCAGGTCCTCCTCCGGGTACATCGGCCGCAGCAGGGGATCGGTGGCGATCCCGGCGTAGAACTCGTCGACCAGCTTGCGGAAGGTGGGTTCGCCGCCGACCGCTTCGAAGAGGGTCATCGACGCACCGGGACGGTCGGATTCACCTGCGGAAGTCACAGTTCCATCCTGCCAGGTGCGCCCGGCGCCCACCCGACCCGCGGAGCGTGCGTCGGATCACGCCGGTTCGACATCCCCGAATGCCGGTCAGGTGACCGCGTGCCGGCGGTGGCCGTCCCCGGCGTGCGGGTCTGACGTGCCTCCCACCTGGCGGTGGCCGGCTGAGCCGTCAGGTCCGGAGGCCGACGGATCGGCGTTGGCCGCCGAGGCGGCAGCGATCGCGTCGTCCACCGTCTGCCGGTCCGGCCAGCGCAGCGTGGCCACCGTCATCAGCACCACCCCGGCGGCGCTCCACACCCCGACCACGACCGGGATCGGGAACCGCTCGGAGAGCACCCCGGTGACGAGCACCGCGAGACCCTGGATGACCTGCACACCGGTGGCCATCACGCCGAAGGCGCGGGCCCGGAACCCGTTCGGCAGCGCCTGGACGAACAGACCGTTGGCCATCGGCAGCATGCCGGCGACCGCGAACCCACAGAGCGCGGCGAGCAGCGCGACCACCAGCGGCGGGGGGTCGAGGAGCACCGGCACGAGCACCAGCGGGGCGAGCACCGCGAGCGGTCGCATCAGCTTCAGCCGGCGAGCCGGCCCGAACAGGCGACTCACCAGCAGACCGCCGAGGATGAAACCGACCGGGTTGGCCACCATGATCGCTGCCTGCGCGGTGCCCGCGCTCACCGCGCCCCGGCTCTCCTCGTTGGCCCAGGCCGCGGCGAGCCCCTCGGGGACGATCGAGAAGAGCATCGCGCTGAAGACCAGGACCGCGATGGCCCGCAACACAGGTGTACGGAAGACGATGCCGAACCCCTGGCGAGTCTCCCGCAGCAGGTGGCTGCGGTGCGCCGGGTTCATCACCGGCGGCCGGTCGCGCACACCGAGCCGGACCAGCAACGCCGAGAGACCGAACGTGGCCGCGTTGAACAGCAGCGCCACCTCCGGGTCGATCGCGGCGACAGCGGCGCCGAAGACGTACCCAACGACCTGGGCGGCCTGCCCGACGCTGCTGTTCAACGACAGCCCCACCACCAGCCGGTCCCCGGCGAGCAACTGCGGAATCAGCGCGGACTTCGCCGCCTGGCTCGGTGGGTTGGCCAACGTGGCGGCGAAGATGAGCACCAGCACCGCCTGGTACGGCAGGCCGGGAATGGCGATGAGCAGCATCAACGCCATTCGGATGAGGTCACACGCCACCATCACCCGGCGGTACGCGTACCGCTCCGCGAGTGCGGCGAGCACGGGACCGCCGAGCAGCCAGGGCAGGAAGCTGACCGCGAAGGCGGTCGCGGAGAGCGCGACGGACTGGGTCTGC
The DNA here is from genome assembly GCF_053605225.1 of Micromonospora sp. NPDC003944. Lineage (NCBI taxonomy): Bacteria > Bacillati > Actinomycetota > Actinomycetes > Micromonosporales > Micromonosporaceae > Micromonospora > Micromonospora sp. NPDC003944. Next base: position 35,065 of record NZ_JBSGIV010000018.1, on the reverse strand, counting down.
TGGTAGACCAGCAGGGTGACGGCTGCCTTCGCGACATAGTCGCCGACCCAGGAGAGAGCGCCAGCCACGAACACGGCCCGGAACTCGTGCTGGGCGAACACTTCGCGAAACGTGGCGGGGCCTTCCGCGGAAGGTCGCTCGTCAGGCACCGTCGCCTCCATCGGCCCCGGCTCGGCCGCTCGTGGCAGCCCGGCCGGAAGCTCTCGTCAGATCTACGGATCAGCGAGGATGTGATCACGCTTTGGTGGGAACGCGTGCTCCGGATTCTGCCCGATCGTCTGACAACTAGCTAGGTCGAACGGGTCGTTCGTCGCCTCCCCGACTGAACGAACGGACGATACCCGAGGGGCCGGGCGGATCGCGACCCCTGAATCACAGGACAGTGTCGCGGGTCAGGTTGCGCCGCCCTGACCAGTCTCACCCTCGGTCAGCGGCCGGGTCGACAGGCCGGGATAGATGCGGGCGGCCGCGATCTGCGCGGTGATTCCCGAGTTCTCCAGCGCCTCCGCGAGACGTCGACGCAGTTCCCGGCCCACCGCGAACTGCCCGTCCGCGGTCGTCTTCACCACGGTGCGGATGACCGCGCCGTCCACCGTCACCTGCTCGACACCGAGCACCTCGGGCTCCTCGACGATCTCCGGCGACAGCTCCGGGTCCATCGCGATCGAGGCGGCCGCGGTCCTGAGCACCGCCGTGGCCTCCTCGGTGCTGTTGAAACCGATCGGCAGGTCGACCACCACGAGGGCCCAGCCCTGGCTCTTGTTACCCACCCGGATGATCTCGCCGTTGCGGATGTACCAGAGCACGCCGCGGCCGTCGCGCACGGTGGTGACCCGCAGGCCGACCGACTCGACCACGCCCATCGCCTCGCCCAGGTCGACGTTGTCACCCACGCCGTACTGGTCCTCGATCAGCATGAAGAGGCCCGCGATCAGGTCCTTCACCAGGCTCTGCGCACCGAAACCCAACGCGACGCCGGCGATCCCCGCGCTGGCCAGCAGCGGAGCCAGGTCGAAGCTGAACTCGCGCAGGATCATCAGCAGCGCGATGCCGAAGACGAACGCGGTGGTCAGGCTGCGCAGCACCGACCCGATCGCCTCGGCCCGCTGCCGCCGTCGCTCGGGCACGAACTCGGCCGGGTCGGCCGCGGCGGTGGGCACCCGCTCGCGCAGCGGCCGCAGCATCGTCGGCACCGCACCGTCGGTGGTCGTCCGAACCAGCCGGTTGATCGTCCGGTGCAGCGCCCAGCGGGCCACCATCGCCAGTGCCAGGATCAGCAGCACCCGCAGCGGTTTGAGCAGGATCCAGTAACTCCCCTCGGCGAACCACGCCGACCTGGTGATGTCGTAGATCCACTCACAGGAGGTGCTGCCCTGGCAGCTCACCGAGACGGTGTCGGACAGGGCTAGGGGCGTCACGCTTGCGGCACTCACCCTGTCTTCGTACCGCAAGGGGCCGGAGGGCCCGCCGCCGACCCACCGGCCCGGATGCGGATGATCCTCATACCCCATGCGGGATTAGTACGTGCAATCCGGGGTCCGATCAGGGACTATTGGCGCAACGGACGTCGGTGATCGGCCCGGCGTCGACCGTGTGGGCAGTCGTGCCCGGCCCCGGTCGGCGGCGGTCCCCAGCAGCCGCTGAACCGGGAGGGTGAGCGCGATGCCTGACATACGACCCACGGTGGGCTCCGGCGCGTTGGTCCTCAACGCCACCTACGAGCCGCTGTGTGTCGTGTCGGTGCGTCGCGCCGCGATCCTCGTCCTCTCCGCCAAGGCGGTCTGCGTCGCCGACGGGGACGGCATCCTGCACAGTGCCCGGGACGCGCTCCCGGTGCCATCGGTGGTCCGGCTGACACGTTTCGTCCGGGTGCCGTACCGCACCCATGTCGGGCTGTCCCGACGGGCGATCTTCGCCCGGGACGGGTGGCGGTGCGCCTACTGCCGGGGCCCGGCCGAGACCATCGACCATGTCTTTCCCCGCAGCCGGGGCGGCCGACACGCCTGGGAGAACGTGGTCGCCGCGTGTGCCAGGTGCAACCACACCAAGGGCGACAAGACCCCGGCCGAGATGGGGTGGCGATTACACGCGTTGCCGGCCGCACCGAAGGGCACCGCCTGGCGGGTCCTCGGGCACCGCGCCCCCGACCCCCGTTGGGCCGACTGGCTCGATCTGCGCGAGCCCGAAGCCGCCGCCTGACCGGGTCAGTCCTGCTGTCCGGCGGCCCGGCGTGCCGCGCGGTCGCGGCGACGCACCGCACGGTCGTGCGCGATCGGCTGCCGTCGGACGCCTCTTCCGGCTGGAGATCGACGGCACTGTTCGCGCGACCGCAGCCGCGTTCGCCGAGCCGACGCTACGCAGCCTCGACGCCATTCACCTCGCCGCAGCCCAGGTTCTGACCAACGAGTCCGGATCGCCACTCATCGCATTCGTCAGTTACGACCGGCGACTGCTCGACCGTGCCAAGGCCGCCGGGTTGCCGGTGGCAAGCCCGGGCCAGACCTGACCCGTAGCCCCGATCTGCCCGCCCTCAACCGGAACGCGCCTTGACCAGCGAGGCGAAGACCACGACGTTGTCCGCGTAGCCGGTCTCGCCGCCGACCCACTGGCCCCCGCAGGTGATCAGCCGGAGGCTCGGGCGGCTGAAGTCGCCGTACACGTCGTCCACCGGCAGTTGGCCCTTGTCGAACTTCTCCACCGAGTTGACCTCGAAGACCGCCACGCGCTCGTCGGTGCGGGTGACCTCGATCTCGTCACCGGGGCGCAGTTCGCGGAGTTTGTGGAAGACCGCCGGACCGCTCGTGGTGTCGACGTGCCCGACGATCACGGCCGGGCCGTACTGGCCCGGGGTGGGGCCCTGGTCGTACCAGCCGGCCTCCTGCGCGCGGGCGGCGTCCGGCACGGCGATCGTGCCGTCCGGTGCGATGCCCACGTCGTGGACTGGCGCCCGCACGTCGATCTTGTCGATGGCGAGGCTGGTCGGATGGCTGGCCGGCAGCACCGGGAACTTCTTCGGCGGCGGTCGCAGGCCCGCGCTGAGCCGGTCCGGCAGCAGGCTCAATCCGGTCACCTGCTCGACGCCGAGCATCGCCACGATCAGCACCATCAGCGTGGCGATGGCCAGCACCGGCAACCCGGGGCTCGTACCGAACCGGTGTCGGGTCGATGGCGGCCCGGCCGGGCGCCGCGGTGGCAGCGGGCGGGCGGCCGGATCGGTGGTGGCGACGCTTGCCGACACGGCCTGCCCGGCGACCCGGCGCAGCCGCCCGGAGACGCGGGCCACCAGCCGGCCGGACGCGCGCAGCGCCGGCCCGGCCCGGAGGCGGGCGCGGCGGTCCTGCCGCGCACGCGCGGATCTGCGGGTCATGGCTGGTCCGGCTCAGGCGCCGGCTCCCGGTCGACGTCGACCGCCGGCCATGCCGAGCACGATCGCGGTCGCCACCAACGCCACACCGCCCAGCACCAGCAGCGAGCCGGTGCCACGACCGCCGGCCATTCCGCCGCCACCTGTCGCCGGGCCCTTGCTCGGCGAGGCCATGTTCAGCACGGTCACCGTGGTCGACGCCGTCTGACCGTTGTCGCAACGCAGGTCGACCGGGTAGTCACCGGCCGGCTTGTCGCGCGGAACGCTTGCCTGCGCGGTGAGGAAGCCCTTGTCGGGTCTCAGCGTCACCGACCCGAACGCGTCGGAGTGCACGCTCGACTGCCGGTTGTTGTTGTCGTTGTCGCAGCTCGCCTTGATGCTGACCCGGCTGCCGGCCTGGACGCTGTTCGGTGTCACCTCGACGAAGACGTTCTCGCCGGCGCTCGCCGGTGCGACAGACAACAGGACGAACGCCCCGACCAGCCCCACAAGTGTCAGTGCGGACGAGAGCGCGCGGTTGATCGTGCGGATTGCCTGCATGATTTCCCCCCAACCGGCGACGACCGCCGGAACCCTCCCCTGGGCACGAGCGCTGCTTTCCCCCCACCCCAAAGCCAAACCCGCCCAGCCCACGCCCTCACCCGCCCGCCCCAGCCCGCGATCTTGCACTTTCTGCACCGACGAATGCCTATGAGAAGGACATAACGTCAACAGAAACTGCAAGATCGCCGCAGGGGGGCGGCGGGGGCGCGCGGGACGGGGGGAGCGGGATTAGCGGGGTGGGTGGGGGAGGGGGGTTACGGGGTGCCAGTTCAAGGGGGAGGAGAGGACCATCGTGCTCGAGGGCTGGCCGTAGGGGGCGAGGCGGTCGATGACGCCCTCGAAGGCGCCGATCGAGCCGGCCGCCACCTTCAGCACGCTGCACGCGTCTCCGGTGATCCGGTGGATCTCCAGAATCTCCGGCCAGTCGGCCACCGTCGGGTCGTGCAGGATGCAACGCGCGCCGTAACAGGACATCCGGATCAGGGCGACCACGGTCCGGCCGGCGCGGCTCAGGTCGACATGGGCGTGGTAGCCGGTGATGACCCCGGCCTCCTCCAGCCGGCGGACCCGCTCCGCGACCGACGGTGGCGACAGGTGCACCCGCCGGGACAGCTCGCTGAAGGAGAGCCGCGCGTCGGCCTGCAGCTCACGCAGCAACGCCCAGTCCATGTCGTCCACGCTCAGACCTTACTTTCGTGAACCAACTTCGCCTAGTTGCCTTTGGTTTGCCTGGAGAACGCGGCGAGAGCCGTTGATTCGGCATTCCATCTGGCGATCCGACCGCGGGATCATGGCGGCGGCTAGTCCGGGGAGGGGAGACGAGATGGTGGATCAGACGGAGCGGCGGGCGCCGAACCGCCGTGCCACGGTGCAACCGGTGACTCCCGGGCAGCGGGTCGCGCAGGCGGAGCGTACCGGCGGTGAGCCGACGTTGGAGTTCGCCGACATGGTGCCGTACGACGCGTACGTGCAGGCCAGCGCTCTGCACAAGATGCAGCACCCGCTCAGCAGCGACCCGGGCGAGATGTCCTTCCTGATGGTTAGCCAGATCATGGAGTTGTACTTCGGCCTGACCTGCCACGAACTGCGGGAGACCCAGCGGCTGGTCCGCGCCGACCAGATCTGGGAGGCGTTGGCCCCGCTCGGCCGAGCCAAGCTGCACCTGGAGGGGCTCAACGCCGCCTGGCAGGGCCTGCGCTGGATGAGCCCGGCCGACTTCAACCGGTTCCGCAACCTGCTCGGCGAGGCCTCCGGCTTCCAGTCCGCGATGTACCGGCAGTTGGAGTTCCTGCTCGGGCTGCGCGACCCGACGCTGATCCGCCCGTTCCGCCGGCAGACCGAGGTGTACGCGGAGCTGACCGACGCGTTGGCCACCCCGAGCCTCTGGGACGATGTGCTCGCGCTGCTCGCCCGGAGCGGCTTCGACCTCCCCGCCGACCTGCTCGACCGGGACGTGGCCGTCGAGCACGACCCGCACCCGCTGGTCGAGGCGGCCTGGGTGCGGATCTACGACGACGCCGGCCCGGACAACCGCCTGCGGCTGCTCGGTGAGGCGTTGAGCGCTGTCGCCGAGGAGTTCGGCGACTGGCGCTGGAACCACGTCAAGGCGGTGCAGCGGACGATGGGCGCCAAGGTCGGCAGCGGCGGCTCTGCCGGCCTGGCGTGGTTGCAGCGCAGCATGGCCCGGGTGGTCTTCCCGGAGCTGTGGTCGGCCCGCACCGCGATGTGACCGGAGAGCGAAACATGCACACCCCAGAACACGAAGCACACCGCCTCGCCGGCGGCGAGGCCGAAGCACACCGCCTCGACGAGGCCGACCCCGGCCACCGGCACCTGTTCCACGTGCCGCCGGCCGACGGCGGTGACCACCCAGAGTCGGCGTACCTGGCCGGCAACTCGCTCGGCCTGCAACCACGGGCCACCCGCGACGAACTCCTCGCCGACGTGGACGCCTGGGCGCGACTCGGCGTGGAGGGGCACCTGGAGGCGGAGCGCGCCTGGCTTCCGTACCACGAGCTGTTGACCGGGCCGGCCGCGCGACTTGTCGGCGCCCGGCCCGCGGAGGCCGTGGTGATGAACTCGCTCACGGTCAACCTGCACCTGCTGATGGTCAGCTTCTACCGACCGGCCGGCGCGCGCACCCGCATCGTCATCGAGGACGCCGCGTTCCCGTCGGACAGCTACGCCGTGCGCAGCCAGGCCCGGTTCCACGGCCTGGACCCGGACGACACGGTGGTCCGGCTGCGTCCGCGTGCGGGTGAGGACGCCCTGCGCACCGAGGACGTGACCGACTACCTGGCCGCCGAGGGCGACCGGGTGGCGCTGCTGCTGCTCGGCGGGGTCAACTACCTGACCGGCGAGCTGATGGACATCCCGGCGATCACGGCTGCCGGCCGGGCGGCGGGCGCGGTGGTGGGGTGGGACCTGGCCCATGCCGTCGGCAACGTGCCGCTGGCCCTGCACGACTGGGACGTCGACTTCGCCGCGTGGTGCTCCTACAAGTACCTGAACTCCGGCCCGGGTGCCCTCGCCGGCGTCTTCGTGCACGAGCGGCACCTCGGTGACCCCGACCTGCCCCGCTTCGAGGGGTGGTGGAGCACCGCGGCGGCCACCCGGTTCGAGATGACGCCCGAGTCCCGGCCACCGGCCACTGTGGAGGCCTGGCAGATCTCCAACCCGCCGATCTTCGCGATGGGGCCGGTACGTACCTCACTGGAGCTGTTCGACAGGGTCGGCATGCCCGTGCTGCGGGCCCGCAGCCTGCGGCTCACCGGCTGGCTGGAGTCGCTGCTCGACGAGGTCGTCGCCGACCGTCCGCTGCGGGTGGTCACCCCGCGCGACCCGGCCCGGCGGGGCTGCCAGCTCTCGGTCCGCATCGGGTCCGGCAGCGCCGCCGAGCTGACCAGACGCCTGCGGTACGAGCACGGCGTCATCGCCGACGCCCGCGAACCGGACGTGGTCCGGTTCGCCCCGGTTCCGCTCTACTCCACGTACCTCGACTGTTGGCGGGCGGCCGCGGCGTTGGCGGCGACGGTCAGGCAGGAGCCGTCATGACCCCGCAGCGCGACGAGATCGCGATCATCGGTGCGGGGCTGGCCGGCTGTCTGGCCGCCTGCTTCCTGGCCCGGCGTGGCTACCCGGTGGCCCTCTACGAACGCCGGTCCGACCCGCGTACCGGAACGGCCGAACGGGGTCGCTCGATCAACCTGGCGCTCTCCGAGCGTGGCCTGGACGCGTTGCGCCGGATCGGGCTGGCCGAGCAGGTGATGACCGACGCGCTGCCGATGCGCGGCCGGATGATCCACCCGGTCGAGGGCGAGCAGCAGTTCCAGTCGTACAGCGCGGCCGGCGACCGGGCGATCAACTCGATCAGCCGGGGCGCGCTGAACAACGCCCTGCTGGACGAGGCCACCGCCCTGCCCGGGGTGCGGGTCGTCTTCGACCACCGCCTCGTCGGGCTCGACCCGACCGACGGCACGCTGAGTTTCGAGACCCCGCAGGGCCCGGTCGCGGCGAAGGCGTCGGTCGTACTCGGTGCCGACGGCGCCGGCTCCGCGGTGCGCGGGCAGCTGCTGGCGTACGGGCTGCTGGACGAGAGCGTGGACTTCCTCGACTACGGCTACAAGGAGCTGACGATCCCGCCCCTGGGCGGGGACTTCGCCCTCGACCCGGACGCCCTGCACATCTGGCCGCGCGGCACCTCGATGATGATCGCGCTGCCCAACCCGGACCGCTCCTTCACCTGCACGCTCTTCTGGCCCAACGACGGCGTCGGCAGCTTCGCCTCGTTGACCAGCCCGGCGGAGATCGAACGGCACTTCACCGAGCACTACCCGGACGTGGTGCCGCTGGCCCCGCAGCTTGTCGACGACTATCAGCACAACCCGGTGGGTGTGCTGGGCACCGTGCGCTGCACCCCCTGGCAGGTCAACGGCACTGTCGGCCTGCTCGGCGACGCGGCGCACGCCATCGTGCCGTTCTACGGCCAGGGCGCCAACTGCGCCTTCGAGGACGTGGTGGAGCTGGACCGCTGCCTGGACGAGTGCGCCGACGACTGGTCGGCGGCGCTGCCCCTCTTCCAGCGGCGTCGACAGGAGAACGCCGAGGCCATCGCGACGATGGCGCTCACCAACTTCGTGGAGATGCGGGACAAGGTCGCCTCCCCGGTCTTCCAGACCCGACGGCGGGTGGAGCACGCGCTGGAACGGGCCCTGCCCGGCCGGTACGTTTCCCAGTACGAGCTGGTGTCGTTCTCCACCACCCCGTACGCCGAGGTGCGCCGCCGGGTGCGCCGACAGCATCGCGTGCTCGGGGCGGTCGTCGGCGGGGCCGCGCTGCTGGTGGTCGGCGCGATCGGTGCGGCACTGAGCCGAGGGAGGCGCGCATGACCGGCAACTGGGACCCACGCTTGATGGCCGGCCACGCGCCGGACGGCCCGCACCGGTTGCGCAACTTCGTCGCCGGCGAGTTCGTCGACGGCGGAACGACCTTCGCCAAGGCCAGCCCGGTCACCGGTGAGCAGGTCTTCGAGGTGGACGAGGCATCGAAGTCCACGGTGGACGATGCAGTGGCCGCCGCCCGGGCCGCGCTGCGCGGGCCGTGGGGCCGGATGGGGGAGCGGGAGCGCGCCGACGTGCTGCGCCGCGTGGCCGACGAGCTGGAGCGCCGCTTCGACGATCTGGTCACCGCCGAGGTCGCCGACACCGGCAAGTCCATCGCCCAGGCCCGCACGCTGGACATCCCACGCGGAGCGGCGAACTTCCGGGCGTTCGCGGAGATCGTGGCGACCGCCCCCACCGAGTCGTTCACCACCGTCACCCCGACCGGTGGCCGGGCGCTCAACTACGCGCTGCGCAAGCCGGTCGGTGTGGTCGCGGTCATCGTGCCGTGGAACCTGCCGCTGTTGCTGCTCACCTGGAAGGTCGCCCCCGCGTTGGCCTGCGGCAACGCCGTGGTGGTGAAGCCCAGCGAGGAGACACCCGCGTCGGCGACGCTGCTCGCCGAGGTGATGGCCGCCGCCGGCGTACCGGCCGGGGTGTTCAACCTCGTGCACGGCTTCGGGCCGGGTTCGGCCGGCGAACACCTCACCCGGCACCCCGGCGTCGACGCGATCACCTTCACCGGCGAGTCGGCGACCGGCGGCGCGATCATGCGGGCCGCCGCCGACGGGGTGAAGGCGGTCAGCTTCGAGCTGGGTGGCAAGAACGCCGGCCTGGTCTTCGCCGACGCCGACCTCGACGCCGCGGTGGCCGGGTCGGTGCGGTCCAGCTTCACCAACGGCGGTCAGGTGTGCCTCTGCACCGAGCGCATCTACGTGCAGCGCCCGGTCTTCGAGGAGTTCACCGCCCGGCTGGCGAAGCGGGCCGGCGAGTTGGCGTACGGCTGGCCGACCGACGAGGCCACCGCCACCATGCCGCTGATCTCCCACCAGCACCGGGCGAAGGTGCTCGGGGCGTACGACCTGGCCCGGTCCGAGGGCGCCGAGGTGCTCACCGGCGGCGGCACCCCCACCTTCGGCGACGCCCGCGACGGCGGGTCGTACGTACAGCCGACGGTGCTCACCGGGCTCGGCCCGGACGCCCGGACCAACCGGGAGGAGATCTTCGGCCCGGTGGTGCACGTCGCCCCGTTCGACACCGAGGACGAGGCGTACGCCCTCGCCAACGGCACCGAGTACGGCCTGGCGGCGACGGTGTGGACCCGGGACGTCGGCGTCGCGCACCGGGCCGGCGCCCGACTCGACGCCGGCATCGTCTGGGTCAACACGTGGTTCCTGCGTGACCTGCGCACCCCGTTCGGCGGGGTGAAGGCGTCCGGGATCGGTCGCGAGGGCGGCGTGCACTCGCTGAACTTCTACTCCGAACTCACGAACGTCTGCGTGGACCTGTCGTGAGCGCACCGCAGCGAGGAGCGGACATGGAAGCTGACATCGAGGCCGCCAACCGGGAGTTGGCCGACGCCCGCAGCACCGGCAAGCCGTGCGCGCCGCTTCGGGGCCGACTGCTGCCGAAGGGCGACATCGAGGCCGCGTACCGCGTGCAGCAGTTGCAGGCGCGGGCCTGGCAGGGCCGCGGCGAGCGCCGGGTCGGCGCGAAGATCGGGCTGACCTCCCGGGCGGTGCAGGAGACCTTCGGGGTGTTCCAGCCGGACTTCGGCATGCTCACCGACGCGATGGCCGTCGGTGACGGTGTCGAGGTGCCCATCGACAGGTTGCTCCAGCCGCGCGTCGAGGCGGAGATAGCCTTCGTGCTCGCCACGGACCTCCCGAACCCGCAGCTCACCACGGTCGACCTGATCCGCGCGGTCGACCACGTGCTGCCGGCGATCGAGATCGTCGACTCCCGGATCGCCGCCTGGGACATCTCCATCGTGGACACCGTCGCCGACAACGCCTCCAGCGGGCTCTTCGTGCTCGGCACCACGCCACGGCAACTCGCCGATGTCGACCTTCGGCTGTGCGGCATGGTGCTGGAGCACGCCGGCGAGCCGGTCTCGGTGGGCGCGGGCGCGGCCTGCCTGGGCAACCCGCTGCACGCCCTGCAGTGGCTGGCCGGCACCCTGGCCCGCGCCGGCGACCCGCTGCGCGCCGGCGACGTGGTCCTCTCCGGGGCGCTCGGCCCGATGGTCCCGGTCACCCCCGGTGCCGCCTACGAGGCCCGGATCTCCGGGCTCGGCTCGGTGCGCACCTGCTTCAGCAAGGAGGTCTCGTCGTGACAACAGGTGTTGCCGTGCTCGGGTCCGGGAACATCGGAACCGACCTGATGATCAAGGTGTTGCGGCTGAGCGACAGCCTCCGGATGGTGGCGATGGCGGGCATCGACCCCGCCTCCGACGGCCTGGCGCGCGCTCGCCGGCTCGGCGTGGCCACCACCGCCGACGGTGTGGACGGGCTCGTCGCGATGCCCGAGTTCGCCGACGTCGAGCTGGTCTTCGACGCCACCTCGGCCGGCGCGCACCGACACCACGACGAGGTGCTGCGCGCCCACGGCCGCACGGTTGTCGACCTGACCCCGGCCGCGCTCGGCCCGTACGTGGTGCCGCCGGTCAACCTGGACGAGCACCTGCACGAACCGAACGTCAACATGGTGACCTGCGGCGGGCAGGCGACGGTGCCGATCGTCGCCGCGGTCCGCCGGGTCACCCCGGTGGCGTACGGGGAGATCGTCGCGTCGATCGCGTCGAAGTCCGCCGGGCCGGGCACCCGGGCCAACATCGACGAGTTCACCGAGACCACGGCCCGTGCCATCGAGGTGGTGGGCGGTGCCGAGCGCGGCAAGGCGATCATCGTGCTGAACCCGGCGGACCCGCCGCTGCTGATGCGGGACACCGTCTACTGCCTCTGCCCGGACGCCGACGCCGACACCGACGCGATCGCCGCCTCGGTCGCCGGGATGGTGGCGACCGTGCAGGAGTACGTCCCGGGCTACCGGCTCAAGCAGGACGTGCAGTTCGACCGGGTCGAGGCGTACCTGCCGTCGTTCGGGCGGCGGCTCACCGCCCTGCAGGTGTCGGTCTTCCTGGAGGTCTCCGGTGCCGGGCACTACCTGCCCGCGTACGCCGGGAACCTGGACATCATGACCTCCGCCGCGCTGCGCACCGCGGAGCGGCTGGTCGCCAGGCGGTCGACGGGAGCGGTGGCATGACCGAGCTGTACATCCAGGACGTGACGCTTCGCGACGGCATGCACGCCATCGCCCACCAGTACACGGTCGACCAGGTGCGCCGCATCGCCGCCGCGCTGGACGCCGCCGGGGTGGCCGCCATCGAGGTGGCGCACGGTGACGGGCTCGCCGGTTCCAGCGTCAACTACGGCCACGGCGCCGCAAGCGACGCCGAGTGGATCTCCGCCGCTGCCGAGGTGCTGACTACGGCCAAGCTGACCACCCTGCTGCTGCCGGGCATCGGCACGATCGCCGACCTGAAGGCGGCGAAGGCGCTCGGGGTGACGAGCGTCCGGATCGCCACGCACTGCACGGAGGCGGACATCTCCGCCCAGCACATCTCCTGGGCCCGGGAGAACGGCATGGACGTCGCCGGGTTCCTGATGATGTCGCACATGTTCGACCCGGCCGGGTTGGCTGGGCAGGCCAAGCTGATGGAGTCGTACGGGGCGCACTGCGTCTACGTCACCGACTCCGGTGGTCGGCTGCTGATGTCCGACGTGGCGCAGCGGGTCGACGCGTACCGGCAGGTCCTCGCCCCGGACACGCAGATCGGCATCCACGCGCACCACAACCTGTCGCTCGGGGTGGCCAACAGCGTGCTCGCCGTCGAGCACGGCCGGGTCACCGGGTCCGCGCCGGCCGGTCCCGACGCGGCCCACGGCCGGACCGTCCGCGTCGACGCGTCCCTCGCCGGCATGGGCGCGGGTGCCGGCAACGCCCCGCTGGAGGTCTTCGTCGCGGTCGCCGAGCTGCACGGCTGGAAGCACGGTTGCGACGTGTTCGCGCTGATGGACGCGGCCGACGACATCGTCCGCCCGCTCCAGGACCGGCCGGTCCAGGTGGACCGGGAGACGCTCTCCCTGGGGTACGCCGGGGTCTACTCCAGCTTCCTGCGGCACGCCGAGCGGGCCTCCGCGAAGTACGGCGTGGACGTCCGGTCGATCCTCGTCGAGCTGGGCCGCCGCCGGATGGTCGGCGGCCAGGAGGACATGATCGTGGACGTCGCACTCGACCTCGCCGGTACGGAGCGTTCGTGTGACCCGCGGTCGCGGACGGAGGATGAGGCAGCATGATCGGACCGGACATCGCGGGGATCGCCGAGAAGTTGGGCGCGGCAGCCGACACGGCCACCGCGATCCCGCAGCTCGCCGCCGAGACCGGCCTCGACGTGGACACCGCGTACGCCGTGCAGGCCGCGCTGCTGCAACGCCGGCGGAACGCCGGTGAGCGGCTGGTGGGGTTGAAGATGGGGCTCACCAGCAGGGCGAAGATGGCCCAGGTCGGCGTGGACGAGGTGATCTGGGGGCGGCTCACCGACGCGATGCGGGTGCCCGACGGCGGCACCGTGGATCCGGCCGCGTTCATCCACCCCCGGGTCGAGCCGGAGGTGGCGTTCCTGCTGGACCGGCTGCCCGAGCCGGGCGAGCCGGTCGGCGACTTCGCCACGGCGGTCCGGGCTGTCGCCCCGGCCATCGAGTTGATCGACTCCAGGTACGCGGACTTCCGCTTCTCCCTGCCGGATGTGATCGCGGACAACACCTCGGCCGCCGCCTTCGTCGTCGGGGCGTGGTCGCCGGTGCCGGCGGGGCTGGACAACCTGGGCGTGCTGCTGGAGGTCGACGGCCGGGTGGCGCAGGTCGGCTCGACGGCGGCGATTCTCGGTGATCCGCGCCGGGCGCTCGACGAGGGCATCCGGTTGGCGGGTCGGCACGGGGTGCGGCTGGAGTCCGGCTGGGTCTTCCTGGCCGGCGCCGCGACCGCCGCCGTTCCGCTACGTCCGGGCGCCCATGTCCGTGCCGTCGTCGAGAAGCTCGGTACGGCCTCGCTGCGGGCGTCGTCGTGACCGCGCGGGTGGTGGCCGGCAAGGCCGTGCCGCGAGGAGCTTTCCCGCACGTCAAGGTGGCGGGCGGCTTCGTCTTCGTCTCCGGTACGTCGTCCCGGCGGCCGGACAACAGCTTCGCCGGCGTGTCCGTGGACGAACTCGGCACCACGAACCTGGACATCCGGGTGCAGACGCGGGCCGTCATCGAGAACGTGCGGGACCTGCTGCGCTCGGTCGGTGCGGACCTCACCGACCTGGTCCAGGTGACGTCCTATCTGGTCAACATGAACGACTTCGGTGGTTACAACGAGGTGTGGGCGGAGTTCTTCGACGCCTCCGGACCGACCCGTACGACGGTGGCGGTGCACCAGCTCCCGCACCCGCACCTGCTGATCGAAATCCAGGCCGTGGCCCTTCTTCCCTCAGGAGGTCAGTCGTGAGTGAGATCGCCGAGCCGTTCAGCTTTCCGGGCTGGATCGCCGACAACCAGCACCTGTTGAAGCCTCCGGTGGGCAACAAGGAGATGTTCCCCGGCGGGGACGACTTCATCGTGATGGTGGTGGGCGGGCCCAACCAGCGCACCGACTTCCATGTGGACCCGTACGAGGAGTTCTTCTACCAGGTCAAGGGCAACATGCACATCAACCTGGTCACGCCGGAGGGGCCGCGTACGGTGCACGTGCGCGAGGGGCAGATGTGGATGTTGCCGCGCAACACACCGCACTCGCCGCAGCGGCCGGAGGCCGGCTCGATCGGTGTGGTCGTCGAGCGGGTCCGTGAGGAGGGCACGCTGGAGACCTTCCAGTGGTACTGCCCCGAGTGCGGCACCAGGGTGCACGAGGTGGAGTTGCAGGTCCGTGACATCGCCGCCGACCTGCCGCCGGTGTTCCAGGCGTTCTACGCCGACGAGGCGGCGCGCACCTGCGCCAACTGCGGCACCCTGCACCCGGGCAAGGGCTGATGCCCGCAGGCGTGGTCGACGTGCACACGCACGTCGTACCCAAGGGTTGGCCGGACCTCGGCGCGGCATGCGGCGGGTCCGGCTGGCCGTGGTTGCGGGTCGACTCCGAGCGGGCCGCCATGATCATGGTGGGGGAGACGGAGTTCCGCCCGGTCGGCGCCGAGTGCTGGGACGCGTCCCGCCGGCTTGCCGACATGGACGCCGACGGTGTGGCCGTGCAGGTGGTCTCGCCGACCCCGGTCTTCTTCAGCTACGACCGTCCGGCCGACCAGGCGGTCAAGGTCGCCCGGATCTTCAACGACCTGACCCTGGAGGTCACCGCGGCCGGAGGTGACCGGCTGGTGCCGTTCTGCCAGGTGCCGCTCCAGGACCCGGACGCCGCCTGCGCCGAGTTGGATCGCAGCCTCGCCGCCGGGCACGTGGGCGTGGAGATCGGCAACCACGTCGGCGACCGGGACCTGGACGACGCCGGCGTGGTCACCTTCCTCCAGCACTGCGCCGAGGTCGGCGCACCCGTCTTCGTCCACCCGTGGGACATGCCGGGCGGGCCGCGACTGGACCGCTGGATGGCCCGCTGGCTGACCGGGATGCCCGCCGAGACGCACCTGTCGGTGCTGGCGATGATCCTCGGCGGCGTCTTCGACCGGGTGCCGGAGACGCTGCGGATCTGCTTCGCGCACGGCGGCGGCAGCTTCCCGTTCTGGCTCGGCCGCGCCGACAACGCCTGGCACCGCCGTGGCGACCTGGTCCGGGGCGCGTCCGCCGGCCCGCCGAGCAGCTACCTCGACCGGTTCAGCGTCGACTCGGTGGTCTTCGCGCCACCCGCGCTGCGGCTGCTCGTCGACACGCTTGGGGAGGACCGGGTGCTCGTCGGCAGCGACTACCCGTATCCGCTCGGCGAACGGCCGGCCGGCGCGGTCGTGCACGCGGCCGACTTCCTCACCGACGCCCAGCGCACCAAGCTCCTGTCCACGAACGCCCTGCGCTTCCTGCACGGCTGATCGAAGCGCCGCGCCCTCGGTGCGAGGAGATCTTGGACAGTTTCCGTCAGCAGTTAACGGAAACTGTCCAAGATCTGCGGCTCGACACGTCGAGCCGACGGCGGCCATCCCATTGGTCCGTTTCTGGTTGCCGGCGCGTGTCGGCTGCGCGAAGGGGTGACGGCCGGCAGGATGGCGGCATGGCCGAGCCGCACGACCTGACCGCGTTGGAGCAGGCCGCCGCCGTCGCGCGCGGCGAGCTGTCAAGCGTCGACCTGGTCGAGCACTCGCTGAGCCGGGTGGCGGCGCTCGGCGACACCGTGGGCGCGTTCGTCACCGTCACACCGGAGCTGGCCCGGCAGGCCGCGCGCGCCGCCGACGCGGTGCCGGTCGAGCAGCGCGGCCCGCTGCACGGGGTGCCGACCGCGATCAAGGACCTGACGCTCACCGCCGGGGTCCGCACCACCTTCGGTTCGGCCGCCTTCATCGACTTCGTGCCACCTGTCGACGCCGACGTGGTCCGGTTCATCAAAGCCGCCGGTCTGGTCAGCCTGGGCAAGACGACCACCTCCGAGCTGGGCTGCTCGCTCTACTCGGAGGGTCGGGTCGCGCCTCCGGCCCGCAACCCGTGGCAGTTGGCGTACACCGCTGGTGGGTCCAGCGGCGGCGCGGCGGCGGCTGTCGCGGCCGGGCTGGTCCCGATCGCCCAGGGGTCCGACGGCGGCGGGTCGCTGCGCATCCCGGCGTCGCTCTGCGGCCTGGTCGGCTACAAGCCCAGTCGGGGTCTCGTCTCCGGCGGGCCGGTCGGCTCCGGCGCGTTCGGCCTACCCACGAGCGGCCCGCTCGGGCGGACGGTCACCGACGTCGCCGCGCTGCTCGACGTCATGGCGGTCCCGGTCGCCGGTGAGCCCTACCTGTCACCGCCCGCGCCGCCCGGCGGCTACCTGGCTGTCGCGCGCCGGGCCGAGCCCGGCCCGCTGCGGATCGGTCGCTTCACCACGCCGATGCTCGCCGACGAACCGGTGCACCCGGACTGCGTGGCCGCCGTGGACCGGGCCGCCGCGCTGCTCACTGCGGCGGGCCACGAGGTGGTCGAGGTGCCGCCGCCGCTCGGGCCCGCGGCGTGGCCGCTGTTCGAGATCCTCTGGTACGTGCTGGCGCTCGCCCCGGTGCCGCCGCAGCGGGAGGCGGAGCTGCTGCCGCTGACCCGGCTGCTCCGGGCCCGAGGCGCCGAGGTCTCCGCCGGCACCCTGGCCACCACCCTCGGCGAGTTGCAGGCGCAGGTGCGCCTCGGCACCCGCCGCACCGCCGGCTGCGACCTGCTCCTCTGTCCCACCCTGGCCACCCCGCAGGCACCCGTCGGCTGGTTCACCGCCGACGCGGACCCGGCCGCCGACTTCGAACGGCAACGCCGGTTCTCGCCCTACTGCGCCATCTTCAACGTCACCGGCGATCCCTCCGTCTCCCTGCCGCTGGGCACCACGACCGACGGTCTGCCCGTCGGGGTGCTGCTCACCGGACGGTACGGCGACGACGCGCGGCTTATCGCTACCGCTGCGCAACTGGAGAACTCCAGTGACGGATGGGATCGGCACCCCGCAATCTGGCGGGCCGCCGACTCCGCTAACGTGAATGGCGACGGAGTCGGGCGGTCGGCAGCGTGATCGTCCATCCGACCCGGTCTTTCAAGGTCGTCCTTCTTCCGCCTGGGGGCGTTGGGATTGTCTGTTACCGAGACGTTGCTGGTCTTCGTCGGCATCCCGTTGGCCGCGGTGCTGGTCATCGCCGGCCTGTCGTACGCCGGTAGCCGTGGGGGTGCCACTGGCGGTGGCGGTGGCGCCAAGCGCTACCGTCCGGGCCGGCCCTTCGACTTCACTCCGGTCTGGTTCCTGGGCCGTCCGGAGCAGCTGGCCGACTCGGCCGGCACCGCGCTGACGGCGGGGGCGCAGGCGCCCGCGCTGACCAGCCACAAGCTTGAGCAGGCCAGCGTCGAGGCGCCGGCCGGTGGAACCGGAGGCGCAAGTGACCGTTGGTGAGAAGCAGACCGGGTCGGAAAATCCACCCGAGGTGCTCGACGGGCCGTTCTCGACCCGCCAGCTGCTGCGCATCGACGAGGCGTTGCGGCTCGCCGACCAGGGCACCGGCCTGGTCTTCTCGGTCTTCGTCGGCGGTCTCGACGAGCCGATCCGCGAGCACGCCCAGCGGCTGCACCGGCAGCTCGCCGAGCCCGACAAGTCGGTGCTGATCGCGGTGTCACCCAACCAGCGTCAGCTGGAGATCATCACCGGGCGGTACGCCCGCAAGCGCATCCCCGACACGTACGCCAAGCTGGCCGCGCTCTCCATGGCCGGCGCGTTCAGCGGCGGCGACCTGGCCGGCGGCATCATCAACGGCCTCGACCAGCTCGCCAGTCACGCGGGCAAGGGCTGACCCACACCCACGACGCGCGGGCACGCATGATCGTGCTCGATCCAGGAAACAGGGGCCTCGGCTACGGCTGAGGCCCCTGTTTCACTGTTCGAGCACGATCTTCCAACGGAACGGCCCCGGGGCCGGCGCGGGCTCCCACCCACACCGGCCCCGGGCCGGACAATGCTGCTCAGGCGCTCTGGGCGTCCTTCGTGCGGGCCCTGAGGGCGCGCACCACGCCGTCGCGGCCCTCGGCGACCAGCCGACGCAGCGGGGCGGGGTGCCCGTCGCCGGCCAGCCACGCGTCGGTGGCCGCCACCGTGTCGTCCTCCACCAGGTAGGTCGGGTAGGCCAGCTGGGCGAACTCCTGTGCCGGCTCGCTGTCCCGAGTGGCCCAGATCTGCCCGACCGCGGCGAAGTACCGCTCCCGGTACGGGGCGACCAGCTCCACCTGTGCCGGGTGGGCGAAGCCCTGCAACAGCGCCCGGTGCCGCCAGTTGGGCAGCGCGTCCGGGCCGGTGAGCAGGCTCCACACGGCGGCCTTGTTCTCGGGCGTCGGCATCAACGCGTGCGCGTACGCGGCCTCCCGCTCGCCACTGGCCGTGCGGTCCCTGCTCAGTTCCGCCTCGATCTCGGCGGCGTCGGCGGCGCCATTGGCCACCAGCGCGGCGAGGACCGACCAGCGCAGCTCCGTGTCGACGGTCAGGCCGGCCGGCACGCCGGTGCCGTCCAGCCAACCGCGCAGCGTCGCCAGGTCATCCTCGGAGCGGACCGCCGAGGTGAACGCACGAGCCCAGGCCAGTTGGAACCCGCTGCCCGGCTCGGCGGCGGCGAGGGCGTCCCGGGCGGTACGGGCCAGGTCGGCCCAGCCGGTCGGAGCCCAGGCCGGGTCGGCGTACAGCGTGAGCGTGGTGGTCGCCTGCCGCAGGGTGGCGGTGACCAGGTTGATGTCGGTCTCGGCGGGCAGCCCGCTCAGCGTCAACGCCACGTAGTCGCGGGCGGACAGCTCGGCGTCGCGGGTCATGTCCCAGGCGGCGGTCCAGCAGAGCGCGCGGGCGAGCGACGAGTCGAAGCCGCCGATGTGCTGCACCACCGTCGCCATCGACCGGTCGTCGAGACGCAGCTTGGTGTAGCTGAGGTCGTCGTCGTTGAGCAGCAACACGTCGGCCGCCCGGACGCCACGCAGCGGGGCGAGGTCGGTGTGCTCGCCGGTCACGTCCACCTCGTACCGCTCCCGGCGGACCAACCGCCCGTCGGTCAGGTCGTACAGGCCCACACCGATCCGGTGCGTCCGCAGCGTCGGGTACGCCGCCGGCGCCTCCTGCCGCACCAGCACCTGCTCGTACGTGCCGTCCGCCCCGATGGTGACCTCCGGCCGCAGCGTGTTGACCTGCGCGGTCTCCAGCCACTGGGCGGCGAACTTGCGCAGCTCCCGACCGGATGCGGCCTCCAGCTCGGTGAGCAGGTCGTCGAAGGTGGCGTTGCCCCAGGCGTGCTTGTCGAAGTAGGCCCGCAGCCCGGCCACGAACGGCTCCTCACCCACGTACGCGACGAGCTGCTTGAGCACGCTCGCGCCCTTGGCGTAGGTGATGCCGTCGAAGTTGACCTCCACGGCCTCCATGTCCGGCATCTCGGTGTAGACCGGGTGGGTGGAGGAGAGCTGGTCCTGCCGGTAGCCCCAGTTCTTCCGGATGGACAGGAACGTCGTCCACGCCTCGGTGAACCGGGTCGCGTTGGTGTTGCACCAGTGGCTGGCCCACTCGGCGAACGACTCGTTCAACCACAGGTCGTTCCACCAGCGCATGGTGACCAGGTCACCGAACCACATGTGGGCCAGCTCGTGCAGGATCGTGTTGGCCCGCTGCTCGTACTCGAAGTCGGTGACCTGGGAGCGGAACAGGTAGTGCGACTCGGCGTGCGTCACGCAGCCGAAGTTCTCCATCGCGCCGGCGTTGAAGTCGGGCACCCAGAGCTGGTCGTACTTCGGCAGCGGGTAGCGCACGCCGAACTTCTCGTGGAAGAAGTCGAAGCCCTGCTTGGTGATCAGGAACAGGTCGTCGGAGTCCAGGTACTGCGCCATCGACGCCCGGCAGAAAGCACCCAGGTCGATGCCGTCGTGGGTGTCGCGCACCTCGTGGTACGGCCCGGCGCACATCGCCGTGATGTAGGTGCTCATCCGGGGCGACTCGGTGAAGTGCAGCGTCTTGAGCGCCTCACCCGCCGGCTCCTCGCGCTGCACGGGCATGTTGGACACCGCCCGCCAGTGCGCCGGCACGGTGACGTGCCAGGTGTAGACGCTCTTCAGGTCGGGCTGGTCGAAGCAGGCGAACACCCGCTGCGCGTCGGCGGTCTCGAACTGGCTGTAGAGGTACGTCTCGCCGTCCACCGGGTCGACCGTCCGGTGCAGACCCTGACCGCTGTTGGAGTAACCGAAGTCGGCATCGACCACCAGGACGTTGTCGCTGTCCAACCCGGACAGGACCAGGCCCTTCTCGGCGGACCAGTCGGAGAGGTCGACGGGTGTGCCGTTGAGCGTCGCCGAGCGCACCGACTCGGCGGCCAGCTCGACGAAGGTGCTCGCGCCCGGTTCGGAGCAGCGGAACCGGACCTCGGTCGTCGAGGAGAACGTGCGGCCGTCGGCCGCCAGCACGGCGGTCGACAGGTCCAGACTGATGTCGTACCCCGTCACGTTGAGCAGGCGTGCCCGCTCGGTCGCCTCGACCTGCGTCAGGTTGCGCACTCCCGGCACTGTTCGTCTCCATCCCACATGTCGCCGTACGCCCGGCGGCGCCCGTTCGCCTACCGCTCGTGACGGCTGGCCCGATTCGAGTCTTCCATGTACGGGCAGCCCGCGGTGGCCGAGGTCACGCTCTCATCCGGGTGCCGGTCGGTGCGCTGCGGGGTGAAGATTCTCCTGAGACGCCGACCCGCTGGCGCCACCCGTCGTGAAGGGATCTCACCGTGACCGAACGTGTCACTGCCGACATGTGGTTCGACCCGGCCTGCCCGTGGGCGTGGATCACCTCCCGCTGGCTGCTCGAGGTCGAGCAGATCCGAGACGTGGACATCCGCTTCCACGTGATGAGCCTGGCCGTGCTCAACGACGGCCGGGACGGGCTGTCCGAGGATTACAAGGAGTTCCTGAAGACCGCCTGGGGCCCGGTGCGCATCTGCATCGCCGCCGAGCAGGTGCACGGCAACGACGTGCTGCGACCGCTCTACACCGCGCTCGGCACCCGGATCCACCTGCAGAAGCAGGAGCGGGGGCCGGAGCTGTACGTCGCCGCGCTGACCGAGGTCGGCCTGGACCCGGCACTTGCCGCCGCCGCCGACAGCACCGACTACGACGAGGCGCTGCGGGCCAGCCACGAGGCGGGCATGCGCCCGGTCGGGCAGGACGTGGGCACCCCGGTCGTGCACGCGCCCGGCCCGGACGGCACCCCTGTCGCGTTCTTCGGCCCGGTGATCACTCCGGCTCCGAAGGGGGAGGCCGCCGGCCGGCTCTGGGACGGCGTGCTGCTGGTCGCCGGCACTCCGGGCTTCTACGAGCTCAAGCGCACCCGCGAGCAGAGCCCGATCTTCGACTGACCGACGGGCACCACGCCCTCGTCCACGCTTCGTCGACAGCGTGGACGAGGGCGTTTCCGTTGCGAGGCCGAGGTCGGCGGAGGGTCGTGGCGTCACCGGGAGGCGGGCGGCGTCGTTTCCCTCGGTGTCCGCCGCAGCGACCCGCAGGGCCGCGCGCCGCAGCTCGTGGAGGCAATCCCGATGGCCAAGCACCGTGCGTCCGGTGACGATCAGTTGACCCGGCAGGGGGTGATCGAGACTCCCGGCGCGGACTACTGGTCGGTCGACGACTCCCGCTGGCCGACGGTCCGCCCGGACCTACCCGCCCACCTGGTGGATCTGCTCGCGCCGCCAATCGTGGTGGGCGTGGCGCGGGTCCCGGTGACCTCCCGGCTCACCCCGCCCGCGTCGGTCGACCCACTGCCGTCGCCCGTCGACGCCGTGCCGGCGCTGGTGCCGGCGGGGGCGGCACCGGCCGAACCGGCGCCCCCACCGCCGGCGCCGGCACCTCCGCGTCCGGTGCCGACGCCGCCGCTGAACCCGCGGCCCGTGCCGGCGCCGCCCCCCGAGCGCCCCGTGCCGGGGCCGCCCGCGTCGCCCCGCCGTGCCCTGAACACCGGGCCGATCGGGACCGTTCGGCGGGGCAACAGTGGGCCGGTGAGCGCGGGTAAGCACCGCCGGGGCACCTCCGACCGCGCTGGCTGACCGGCCGGGCCCTTTCATCTGGTGGACGCCCCGCGGGTCCCCGTCGGTGGCGACACCGTCGCCGGTAGCGTCAGTGGGCATGACGGTCGTGCATCCGATCACCCGGGCCTGGGTCACCACTGGCGGCACCGGCGCGCAAAACTACGACGAGTTCGCCGACGACGCGGAGATCACCGCGATCATCGAGTCGAACCCGCACAGCGCTCTCGGCATCGAGATGCCGCACCGCGCCCCGCAGAGTCTGGGCACGTCGTTCCTCGACGCGCTGCCGGCCGCCGTGGCCCGCCTCGCCGAGGCCAAGGCCGACGGCAGTTACACCCCCGCCGAGCAGGTGGTGGTGCTCTACCGGATCACCGCACCGGGCGAGGAGCCGGCGTACGGGCTGTTCGCGATGGTGGACACCGACCAGATCTCCACCCGGGCGGACGAGCCGGGCCTGGTCATCCGCAACGAGGACGTCTTCATCGCCAAGGTGCGCGAGCGGGTGGCGCTCGCCGAGGCGCTGGGCCACCTGCTGTCCCCCGTACTCCTGCTCCAGACCGGTCGGGGCGACGAACTGCACGCCGCGTTGGCGGCGGCGACCGAGACGGCCGGCGCGCCCGCCGCGACGGACACCGACCAGGCGGGGCGCACGCACGCCATCTGGCTGCTCGGCCCCGGCCCGGAGCAGGCCACGCTCACCGCTCTCGCCGGTGGCGGGGAGCTGGTCGTCGCGGACGGCAACCACCGCAGCCTGGCCGCCCAGACCGGGGGGCTGCCGCGCTTCCTGGCCGTGGTCACCACGCCCGCGTCGGTGGCCATCCAGCCCTACAACCGGTTGGTCAGCGAGCTGACCACGACCCCCGCCGAGCTGCTCGACCGCCTGCGGGCCGCGGGCGCCGAGGTCGAGCCGATCGACGGCCCGGTCGAGGTCCCGGCGGCCGGCGGCACCGTGCACCTGCACCTCGACGGCAAGGGGTACGCGCTGCGCCTGCCCGCCACCGCCTCCGTCCGCCTGGAGAACCTGGACCACGCCCTGGTCGAGCGGCTGGTGTTGCGCGACGCTCTCGGTCTCGACCCGGGCGACAAGCGGATCACCTACGTCGGCGGTGACTACCCGGCGAGCTGGCTCACCGGTGAGGTCGACGCCGGGCGGGCCGAGTTGGCCATCCTCATCGCGCCGGTGACCGTGGCGGACTTCGTCGCGGTCAACCTGGCCAGGGAGAAGATGCCCCGCAAGAGCACCTGGTTCACCCCGAAGGCGCGCGGCGGTCTGGTCGTCGCCGAGCTGCCGCGCTGAGCGCCACCCCCACCACCGTGTGACGAACTCGGCTCGGGGACGCCCCTGTCACGTCCCCGAGCGCGGCCTGACAGACTGCCCGGTATGCGCGTCTACCTGGGATCCGACCACGCCGGTTTCGAGTTGAAGGTGCACCTGGCCAACCACCTGGCCATGCAGGGCTACGACGTGGTCGACGTCGGCCCGCACGGCTACGACCCGGACGACGACTACCCCACGTTCTGCCTGCACACCGGCGATCGGGTGGTGGCCGACGAGACGGGCCTCGGAGTGGTCATCGGTGGCTCGGGCAACGGTGAGCAGATCGCCGCGAACAAGGTCGCCGGCGTCCGCGCCGCCCTGGCCTGGAGCGTCGAGACCGCTCAGCTGGCCCGTCAGCACAACGACGCGAACGTGGTCGCGATCGGTGCCCGTCAGCACACCCTGGACGAGGCGACCGGCATCGTCGAGGCGTTCCTGAACACGCCGTTCTCCGGTAACGAGCGGCACGCGCGCCGGATCGCCCAGGTGGCCGAGTACGAGCAGACCCGGAAGCTGCCCGAGCTGCCCTGACCCTGCGGCGTTCAGCGCGGCGAGCGGGGCAGCTCCTCGCGGGGCACCCAGTTCCGACGGACGACCACCACCCGGGCCTCCGCCTCGGCCAGGTCGTCCTCGTCGGGGCGGGCCGCGTCCCGGGCCCGTAGCGCGGCGCTCAACCCCACCTGGGACGAGCCGGAGCCCACGAGCCCGCGCAGCCCGCGCTCGCTGTCGCGGTCGTCGCCACCAGTGCTCCTGCGCCGCGGGGGCGGGTCGTCACCGTCGTGCACGCCCAGCGTGCTGGCCGTCGGGCCGTCGGCACCCGGTCTGGCCGTGTCGGAGTCGCCGTGGTGGCGCAGCCGTCGCCGTCGTCGGTCGGGGTCACCCATCAGCCGACCGTACCGTGCCCGGGCGTGCTCCGCCGCCGCCGTGGGGCCTCGCGTCCCGGCCGGGGTCGGCGACCGATTTGCCGGCTGGCTACCCTCGAATCCAGGCGGTGCTGTTGCCGTCGGTCAGGGGGAGGACGAGATGGCAGACCAGACGCAGCCGTGGGCGGAGCGGACCGTGGAGGTGCCACCGCAGGCCGGCGTCGGGGTGCCGCCGCAGCGCGACGGGTTCCGTCGGGGGGTCGCCCCGGTGGGTGAGCCGCGTACCCCGCGGACCGAGCCGTTCCCGGTGGTCGAACAGGAGCCGACCGGCACCGGCTGGCCCGGTGGGCCGGTGCCCCGCCGTTCGCTGAGCTCGCGGATGGCGCAGCTACGACGGGGCGGTGAGTGGAGCGCGGCGGCCGGCCTCTTCGCGTTCGTGTGCTGGGGCATCTGGGCGTTGTCCGGTCAGGGTGACCTGAGCGGCCCGCTGCTGGTGCTGGTGCTCAGCCTGCTGGTGGCGGTCGGCCTGTTCGCCCTGTTCCGGCTGGTCGGCAGGGTGGTGCTGGAGCGGCAGCTGGGCCGGGTCCGGCGCAGCGCCCGAGGTGCCCACCTGGCGACGGCGGTGTTCCTCGCCGGCCTCGGGGTGGCCTGGCTCCAGCAGACGGAGTGGGTCGTCTCGGCCTGGAACTGGATCTCCTCGAACTGACCGGGCGTGCACGGGCGGGCCGGTCTGATACCGCCCACCCGTGCACCCGGTCGTCTCCCCACCAGGCAAGGTTGCCGCTTACCCGGCCGGCCGCGGTTCATCCGTGGCCGGCCGCTCCGACCGGTACTTGTTCGGGGGCCGGTCGGCCTGGAGCGTTCGGGTCAGCGTTGGGGTTTGTGTGCCCGGACCAGGATGCGCTGGGCGTGGGCCACGAACGGGCCGTGGCGACGGATGTGCTCGTGCAGGTCGGCGAGGCGGGCCCGGTACCTGTCCACGGTGAAGTCCGGCACCGTCCAGATGACCTTGCGGAGGAAGTGCACCACCGCGGCGACGTCGTTGAAGGTGGTCGGCAGCGCTTCGTGCCGTAGCTCGTCGATGACCAGGCCGGCGGCTCGCGCGTCGGCGGCGGCGCGGGCCGGGCTGCGCTCGTCGCCGATCTCCCGGGGGCCGGTGAGGAACTGCGCCAGCTCCCGGTTCGAGCCGGGGCCGATCTGCTGGGCAAGGTATCGCCCGCCGGGGGTGAGCACCCGGGCGATCTCGTCCCAGAGCACCACGTTGGGATGCCGGCTCACCACCAGGTCGAACGTCTCGTCGGCAAACGGGAAAGGAGCGTCCTCGGCGACGTCGACCACCTGCACGCCGCGCGGTTCGAGGGCGCGCCGGGCCAGTTGGAGGTTGGGCGGCCAGTGTTCGGTGGCCACCGTCACCGGCGGGAACGTGGGCACCTCGGAGAGCACCTCGCCGCCGCCGGTCTGGATGTCGAGTGCGGCGCGCGCCACCCTCATCTGGGCGGTCATGAGTCGCAGATATCCCCAGGATGGCCGCTGCTCTGTCGCGCGGCCGTGGAACCAGGAGAAATCCCAACCGTCCACGGATGCGTCGGCACCTTCGCGGAGCAGATCCTCGAAGGTCGCCGTGTCCTGCATTGCGCCAGGCTGACAGGCCGCAGTGGCGATGGCAAGCAGAAGTGTTCCGTGTCGGCGCACTGTGCATGCAATGACTCCTGTCAGTGATCTGACACCGATTCCGAACGATCTTTCGGCGAGAATTCGTCACGTGGCGGATCTCCTTCGTTTCGAGACTGATCAGGGCGTCCTCCTCGTCGAGGAACACGCTGGCACCGACCTGGAACGGGTCGGTCTGCTCGATCGAGTCCGTCCCGCCCGGCAGTCGCTGGAAACGGCGCTGGCCCACGTCAAGCCCGCGCTCGACGCGGCATTGGGCCTGGTTCAGGGGGTGTCGGTCCGCCCCGATCAGGTGGAGGTCGAGATCGGTGTCACCCTCACCGCGGAGGCCGGCGCCGTCGTCGCCCGCACCAGCGCGCAGGGCCACCTCAAGGTCACGTTGGTCTGGACCTCGGGCGTCGCCGCCCTGCCGTCACCGGGTGAGGACGGGCCCGCCGCGCAGGAGCCCGCCGCGCATGACTGACCGCCGCGCCGGCCGTCGGCGGCCGACCGTCCGGGTCGAGTGGTCGGCGGAGCACGGATGACCGGCACCCGGTCGCTCGCCGGCCGGGTACGAATACTCGGTGGCCACTCCCCGTCGGTCGTCGGCGCGGGCATCCAGTTGACCACCGACCTGGTGCTGACCTGCTGGCATGTCGTCGACGACGGCGCCGGGGGAGACCAGCACGGCCTGCTCGTCGACACACCGAGCCAACCCGGCACCCGGGTCGCCGCCGAGGTGCTCTGGTCCCGGGGTGTCGGGCCGGCGGGCGACGGTGACCTGGCGGTCCTGCGCTGCGCCACGCCGCTGCCGTCCACCCCCGCCGCCCTCGCCGATCGCGGTGACGACGAGTTCGACGTGCGGATCGTGGGTTACCCGGTCAACACCCCGGCGTCCGTCCTGGTGCTGGCGCGGGCCGTCGGTCCGGTCGACGCGAGCACGGGTTGGCGCCAACTCGACCGGGTCTCCGCCGCCACGGCGGGAATCGACCGAGGCTTCAGCGGCTCCGGGGTGTACGCCTCGGACGGCGCCGTGGTGGGCATGGTGCTGGCCCGCGCGAGCGTCGGCCAGCAGTTGGTCGGCTGGATGCTGCCGGTCGCCAAGTGGTCCGCCCTGCTGCCGCCCGGTCTGCTGCCGCCCACCGTGCTGCCGCCCCGACCACCGTCGGCTCTGCTGCCTCGACCTCGGTCGGCTCCGGACGGGGCGGCGTCCGCGCCCGTGCCCGCGCCGCCCTCATTCGCGCAGAAGATGGCGCTGGCGCGTCTGCTGGAGGACATTCCGGTACTCCGGCACCCCGACAGTCGTCAATTGGTCATTCAGTCCCTGCCACCGCACATCGGTCGGATGGTGAAACCATTCGGGCCATTGGGTCTCGACATGTTCGGTCTGATTCGGACGGGCCTAGAATACGAAGATGGGATCGCGGCTCTCTATCGCGTTCTGCTGTTGACGGAGGGGTCGGCGAGTAAGCCGCTGCAAGCCTTCCGTGACCTTGCTGAGAGCCTCGGTCTGCTGACGGGTACGGAGGACAATCGGTGACGACGCCCCGGATGCCGAGCGCTCAGGTGCAGGCCATCTGCGCCGCGCTGCTGTCGATGAGCTCGATCAACGACGTGAACACCCGTTCGCTCTACCTCGACGAGGTCGAGGGGGAGTTGCGCAAGCGGCTGTCGGTGTCCCGGCATCCCGAGGTCCAGTACGACGTCTACCGCATCGTCCGGGCCTGCGCCCAGGAGCCCCGGGGTGTGTCGACGCTGTTGCAGGTCATCGGCAACTTCCACCCGGGCGCCAACGGGGTCACCGTCGCCCAGCAGGTCTATCTCTCCTGGCGCCTCGTGCAGGTGCTCGCCGACGTCCCTACCGACGTGTTGACCGGGGCCGTCGCGGCAGTCGCGGATCGTCAGTTGCCTCCGGAGGATCTGCCCGGCCTGGTGGAGGCCGTCGGCTGGCAGCCGGTGGACGACGTGCCGGTCCCCGCCGCCGTGGCGCTGGCGGGCCTGGTCCAGGCGGGCCTGGAGTCCGACGGCACGCCGGTGGAGCAGTGGTTGCGGGACGCCGCGACGGCCCTGCGGCTCACCGCCGCCGACCTCGACGAACTGCGCGTGGCTGCGAAGGCGCACTGGACGTCGCTACGATCCCCGCACCAGGCGGCACCGGCCGAGGCCGGTGGAGAGGACCCTGAATCCGACATGCGCAGGACGATCATCATCGAGGAGACGACGCCCCAGCGATCCCGCACGCTCATCCGGGGCGGCGTCCCACCGCGCAACCTGTACTTCACCGGCCGGGAGAAGCAGCTCGTCGCGCTCGACGAGCTGCTCTCCTCACAGCACCGGGCCTCGGTGCTGCCGGAAGCGGCACTGCGCGGTGTCGGTGGGGTCGGCAAGACCCAGCTCGCGGTCGAGTTCGCCTACCGCTACGCGGACCGTTACCAGCTGATCTGGTGGATGGCCGCCGAGGACCTCAGCGCGCTGCGGACCTCGATCGCGGCCCTCGGCGAGCGGCTCGGCCTGGCCGCGAGCGCCAGTCTGGAGCAGACCGTACGCACGGTGCTCGACTCCCTGTCCACCAGCTCGCTCAGTTGGTTGCTGGTTTACGACAACGCCGACGACCCGCACGAGCTGGCCCCGCTGATGCCCTCCTCGAACCTCGTCGGTGAGCGCGGCCACGTCCTCGTCACCTCGCGCAACATGGCCTGGTCGGCAAGCGCCCTGACCCTGGACGTCGACGTGTTCACCCGGGCCGAGAGCGTGGAGCTGCTGCTCAAGCGACGGCCGGCGACCACACCTGACGACGCCCGCCGGCTCGCCGCGGAGCTCGGTGACCTGCCGCTGGCCCTGGAACAGGCCGCCAGTTGGCTGCTCACCATGCTCTCGTCGGTCGACGAATACCTCGTCGACCTCAAGGAACACGCCCGGGAGTTGCTGGGTGAGGGGCAGCCCCGGCAGTACCGGGGCACCGTGTTGACTGTCGTGTCGATGGCGCTCGCCGCGGTACGCGAGCAGAACCCCGCCGCCGCGCAGCTGATCCAGATGCTCGCCTTCCTCAGCCCCGATCCGGTCCCGATGCGCCTGCTCTGGGAGGGCCGCCGCGCCGGGTTGGACGAACCGCTCCGCACCAGCCTGCAGGAGCGCAACGACATAGCTCGGGCGATCCGGCAACTGGCATCGCTCGGGCTGGCGAAGGCGGACAACGCCGGCCGACACGTACAGGTGCACCGGTTGGTGCAGGCGGTCCTCCGGGAAGGGCTCGCCGAGCAGGGCGACGTCACCGCGCTGACGAACGCCCGTCGGCTGCTTGCCGCCGCCAACCCCGGCTTCCCCGACGACCGCAGCACCTGGCCGCGCCATGCCGACATCGCACCGCACGTGCGCGTCGCCGGCCTGATCCACGGTGACCTCGACGCCCGCCGAACGGCGATGGACCAGCTGCGCTACATCTACAACCTGGGTGACTTCGAAGGCTGCCGGGACTTCGCCGAGGAGATCCTGGCCGCCTGGGACCAGCGCGGCCCCGACGGCGAGCGCAGCGGCGACCCGCTGACCCTGCTGGCGATGCGGCGGTACGCGGACGCCCTGCGGCTGCTCGCCGACCCGCGCGCGGCCGAGTTCGGCCTCGAGGCGCTGGAGCGGATGCGGACGAGCCTCGGTGAGGAGCACGAGTACACCCTCGGTGCGGCGAACAGCGTCGGTGCCGACCTGCGACGGATCGGCGACTTCGCGGCCGCGGCCGACCTGGACCGGCGCAACCTCGACGTGCACCGCCGGGTGCTCGGCGACGGGCATCCGAGCACGCTGCGGGTGATGAACTCGATGGCGATCAACCTCCGCCTGATCGGTGACTTCGCGGGGGCGTACGACCTCAACCTCGAAGTGGCACGGCACGCCGGTGCGGCCGCTGAGGACGGCACCTACGCGCTGGTGCTGGCCCAGGAGGCCCAGGCGCGCGACCTCTACCTGCTGGGTCGGTACGCCGACGCGCTCGAACTGCTGGACAGCTCCCTGCCGGTGCAGCGTTCGTTGCTCGGCGCGGAGCACCTCACCGTGCTGCGCGCCACCTGCATCCATATCGCCTGCCTGCGCAAGACCGGGCGACTGGACGCGGCCGTCGCGGAGGGCGCTGCGAACTACCGGCTGGTGACCCGCCGCTTCGGGACCGACCACGTGCTGGCTGCGGAGGCGGGCATGACCTGTGCCAACGCCATGCGCGCAGCGGGCGACGCCACCCAGGCGTACGCCCTGGCCGCCCAGGGGCACGCCACCTTCCGCACCGCCTTCGGGGAGCGGCACCCGGTCACGCTCTGCGCCGCGGTCAACCTCGGGGTGATCCTGCGGGCGCGCAACTTCGACCGTGAGGCACGGGAGTTGGGCGCGGCGACCCTCCAGGCGATGGGCGAGGCGCTACCGCCCACCCACCCGTACCTGCTCAGCGCGCGTTCCGCGCAGGCGATCAACCTGGTCCGGTCGCACCGGCTGGAGCAGGCACAGGTGCTCTCCGAGGCGATCCTCGAGGACTCGCGGCGCCTGCGGGGGCCGGGGCATCCGTACACGCTCTACTGCGCGGTCAACGCGTCGGTCGACCTGATCGAGGTCGGCGAGGAGGCTCGTGGCCGCGAGTTGCTCGACGAGGCTGCCGCCGCGCTCGAGGCGTTGTTCGGGCCGGACCATCCGGAGGTGGACGCCGCCCGGGGTCAGCGGCGCATCGAGTGCGACATCGAGACCGTCGGGCTGACCTGACGCATCGGTCCGTGCGCTCAGCCGGTGGTGATCGTCGGCCGATGCGCGCGTTCGGCTTCCGCCACCTCCCGCCGCGCGGCGGCGTCGGCGGACGCCGGGACCTGCACGGCCGCCAACTGACCGATCCGTGCGGTCAGGTGGTCCGCCCAGAGCCGCCCGGCCGAGGTGAGGCTTGCGGCCCCTGCGAACTCCACCAGGGCGCGCTCCAGTTGCGCCCGTACCACTGCGAACCGCGCGGTTGCCTGCGCCGCCAGTTGCGGATGGGCGCGCAGCGCGGCCCACACCTCGGCGACGGCCGTGAACGCGTAGGCGCCGTGCAGCAGCCCGCCGATCGGGCGCGGGTCGGGGCGCCAGGGCGCGAAGTACCGCGCCGGGTCGGTCGGTTCGTATAGCTGGACCAGGCCGAGGACGGCGTTGAGTTTGCTGTGTTGCAGCTCGTGCACCATCGTCACGGCCAGCTCCACCGGGTCGAGGTCGGCGTCGGCGGCGAACGCCCCGAAGGCGTCGGCGTGCGTGACGCTGTGCCCGCGCTCGGTGCCGCCAGCCAGGGGCACGAACGTGCTGATCCCGGCGGCCAGTTCGGCGGCGTGCGTCGGGGCGTACCCGACGAGAAGGTGCCAGGCGTGCCCGACGGACCGTTCCAGCTCCGCGGCCCGCGGTGGGGACAGCCTGGCGGCCACCGGCAACCCGAAGCAGTCGCGGTACGGGTCCAGGTCGTCGACGCGCAGGTCGAGGGTGACCGACGTGTCGGCGAAGCGCCACCAACGGGTGGTCGTCCACTGTGCCCCGGTCAGGTCGGTCGGCCGTACCGTCGTGCGGCCGCCGGGTCGGCGCAGCACCCCGAGGCCCGGCACGGGCACCAGCCCCGCACGAGGCGTGACCGGCACTGCCGCGTCCGACCAACCGCTGCGGGCAGCCGCCGCGAGTGCCACGAACGGGAGGTAGTCCGGTCGGCCGATGCTGCCACGCCGGACCCGGTCGATCGCCCAGACGGCCAGCCAGGGGTGGTCGAGCAGCACGTCGGTGGCGGCGGCGTCGAGGCGGTGGGCGTGCCCGAGCAGGTGCGCCGACGCCGCCAGGGTGTCGTCGGTGTCGGCGAGGCTCTTGAGGACGAGCATCGTGCGGTTGCGGTGCGCGAGCCGCAGCGCGCGGACGACAGCCGGGCCGCCCCGACCGTCGGCCAGACCTGTGAACTCCGACCGGGTCAGGTGGAGTCGGCGCCGGGGTCGAGGAAGCTGTTCCAACCGGTCAGTGTCGTCTGCCGGGGGGACTTCAGGGTCGCGACCAGTTCCTCGATCCATCGGGCCAGTTCCGGATCCTCGTCGCGTAGCAGGTGGCTCAGGCCCTGCGACAACACGTCGACCACAACGAGGTGATCAGGTGCGGGTTGCTCAGTCATCGATGTCCCGGGTTGGCGCGCAGGCGTGCTGACATGAAAACACGTCAACGTCTGTGATCACCATCGGCTTACCGTGCGGCACCGAGGACGGCAGGTCGTGGGCCGTACCGCCGCCGGCCGCACCCGGCGGCGGTACGGACCCCGGAGGTCAGTCGGCGGCCGCCTCGGCGGCGGCGTAGTCGCGGGCCACCCGGACCATCTCGACCAGCCCGCCGGCGTACTCCTGGGACTCGCCGTGCGCCTCGTCGAACGGTGGCTGGAAGCCGACGCCCTCCCACTGGCTGGTCGCCGGGTTCCACCTGTCGTTGCCGACCTCGAAGTCCCAGGCGAAGATGCCCAACTCGTAGTAGAGCTGGTCGGCCGAGTTGCCGGCGGCGGAGTAGAGCACGTCGGCGACCGGTCCGGTCTGCGACGGCCAGGTGACGGTGCCCCGCTCCTGGGCGATGGCGCCGACGATCCGCCGGGCACTGTCGAGGAACAGCGTCGACTCGTCGATCGACGGTCGCGGCAGGGTGACCCTGCCGTCGGCCCGGTACGCCCCGGGCGGCCACATGAAGTACCCGCCGTAGGAGTGCACGTTCATCGCGAACTTGATGTTCGGGTGGTCCTGGGCGAGGGCGATGACGTTGCGGCTCTCCGCCTCGGACAGCTCCGCCGTGCCCGCGAAGTTGCCGGACAGGCAGTTGGCGCTGGCGCCCACGTAGCCGTCGAAGTACGACCCGACGGTGTAGTTGCGGTTGATGTCGACGCCCCACGAGGTGCGGTTCTTCGGGTCGCGGGCGGCCCCGACGCAGTGGTTGACGAGGTTCTTGCGCTGGAAGTTGAAGTCGTTGAAGGAGTAGTTCGCGCCGTCCGGGTTGACCGTCGGGATGACGAAGATGTCGACCTGCTCCAGCAGCTCACGGGTGGCCGGGTCGGTCCGGGCGTTGGCGAGCATCCGCTCGGCGAACTCAAGCGTCACCAGCGGGGTGGCCCACTCCCGGGCGTGTTCCTGGGAGTACGCGAGCACCCCGACCCGGGAACCGTCGCGGTGGACGCCGAGGCGCAGCGCCTGCACCGTCCACTGCCGCGCCGGCACCTCGGTGCCCTGGAGGCCGTCGTCGAGTCGGGCGGGGCCGGCGACGGGCATCGGCAGGCCGGCCGAACCGTCCTCCACCGTGGCCCGGAAACGCTCCGGTTGCCGGGCGTTGATCGCCGCCGCGACCTCGTCGGTGGTGCTCACCGTCTTGCCCGCCGTGTCGGTGGCAAGCGACACGGTCAACACCCGATCCCGGTAGCCCACGGTCAGCGGTCGGTTCGCCCGGCCCGGGTCGACGGTGCGCACCTGTACGCCGTTCATGTTCTGGTCGCCGAAGCGCACCGACTCGACCACCACCGCGGCTGCCGCCGGGTCGCCGAGGTACGCGGCGGCCGTGCGCCGGTATCCCTGCGTCCTGTTCGGCAGGTCGATCACCTCGACGAGGTCCCGGTACTGGCGCGCCAGCCGCTTGATCCGCGCCTGGATGTCCACCGGCGTCAGGTACGCGTCGATGAAGTCCTTCTGGTAGCCGGCCGGCAGCGGCGGCGGGGAGGCGTTCGGCCAGAGCGTCGGCGTGACCGCCCGGCTGACCCCGCCGAGGCTCGAGGTGGCGCTCACCTGCACCGGTCGGCTCGGCACCGGCTGGGGAACGTTGTAGTGGTACTGGTACTCGCCGGAGTCCTCGAACCGGTACAGCGGGAACGAGCCGGTGGCACCGTCCGCCGCCCGCCAGCTGACGGTGATCTCCACATCCGGGTCGTCGGTGGCGGTGGTGGCCACCTGGACCTGGAGGAAGGTCTGTCCGGTCGTGGTCCAGTGGTACGCCTGCTGCACCTGGAGGGTGTCCACGGCGGCGGCGGTGGACCGCTGGCCGGCGGCCGGGGTACGCAGCCCGGCGGCGGTGCGGGCCTGAGCCGCGCGGAGGCTCTCGGTGTAGTGCCGGTTACCGTCCCCGGCCCGCTGGACGATCTGCGTGGCCGTCGCGCCCTGCGCGGTCAACTCGGCGAGCTGCGCGCCGCTGAGCACCAGGTCG
This sequence comes from Micromonospora sp. NPDC003944, assembly GCF_053605225.1. Lineage (NCBI taxonomy): Bacteria > Bacillati > Actinomycetota > Actinomycetes > Micromonosporales > Micromonosporaceae > Micromonospora > Micromonospora sp. NPDC003944. The sequence goes on along the minus strand of NZ_JBSGIV010000018.1, from coordinate 1,050 downwards.
GCGAGAATCCGGCCGTCCCGTGCACGGGGCCGGTTGGCCAGGTCCGCGCCGGTGGCGACGAGCCGGTCCAGCTGGGCCTGATCGCGGAGCTGGACCCGGACCAGCGCGGTCTCGGTGGCGCTCAGGGTGATCGGAGCGACCGGGGCGGCGGGTGCCGCCGCCGCGGAGGCGGGATGGGACAACACTGCGCTGAACAGGATCACTGTGGTGGCGGCAGCTGTCCACCGTCGTCGGACGATCATGTGCCCTCCTGTGACGGACGTCGATGTGCTTGGTCCTTACACCAGTGCACAGATCGACACCTGTCAAGGTGTGCGGATGTGTCCTCGGCGTCCTTCCCGGCGTTGAGTTCGTGACATGTCCGCGAGTTCCGGTGCAACCTCCTGGGCCGGACCCCGCGTGACTACCTCGAAACGGGGATCGGAGGCCTGAATGAGCGGTCGCGACGAGGCGTTCGCCGAGTACTTCGCGCAACGGTCCGGCGCCATGCGCGGCACCGCGTACCTGCTGTGCGGCGACTGGCACCGCGCCGAGGACCTGGTCCAGACCACGTTCGTCAAGCTCTACCGGGTCTGGAGCCGGATCTCCCGGCACGAGGTGCTCGACAGCTACGTGCGGCAGATCCTGGTCCGGACCTTCCTCGACGAGCGTCGCCGCGGCTGGTGGCGGCGTGAACGGGTGGGTGGAGAGGACTCCGAGCGGGTGGCCCCGCCCGACTCGCAGGAGAGCCGACTGGTGCTGCTCGATGCGCTGGCCCGGGTGGCGCCGCGCCAGCGGGCCGTGCTGGTTCTGCGCTACGCAGCGAGATGGCGGCCACCACCCCGCCACCACCATTGAGTACGCAAGCCACGCTCGGCAAGGCGCGGCGGACGCACCTGCGACGCCGCGTGGTGTTGGCGTTCCTCGGATCGGCCGCCGTGGTGCTGGCGGTCACCGGCTTCGCGGTTGTCGCCACTCCGGACGGCCCCGTCTATCAACCGGCGGGCCAGGGGCCGCTGGCTCCGGAGGCGTCGGGGGAGACCAAGGAGGCGTGGCCGACCGGGCCGGACG
>NZ_JBSGIV010000017.1:0-107544 GCF_053605225.1 Micromonospora sp. NPDC003944 | reverse complement strand
TCTCTGCACGGGGGAGGCCGGACAAACCGGCCGAGAACGGGCGCCAGGCTCGTGGCGGAAACGCCGAGCGAGACTGAGGATCGGTCGGCGGCCGGTCGGCCTTCGGCGGCCGGTCGGCCTTCGGCGGCCGGTCGGCCTTCGGCGGCCGGTCTCGTCCCGGCGAGATCGACTCGTGTTTCTTGAAGGCGGGGTGTCCCAGCGCCGGGGACACCCCGCCTTCCGGAAAGCCGAGTCGATCTCGACGTTACGGGCGCGTCCCGCGCCGCCCGACACGGACGGGGAGCCGGGGTGGGTCTCGCCGTGACTAGCGCGCCCCGCCGCCCGGCACGGACGGGGAGCCGGGGTCGGTGTCGCCGCGGCGCGTGCCTCGCCGCCCGGCGCGGGTCGGTCGGGCCTGCCAGAATGTGCGGATGTCTCGCCCTGTCGACGCCCTGGACGCCACCTTTCCGATCGCCGCCTCCATCGCGCTGGACCTGATCCGGCGTCCGGAGGTGGCCGAGCAGTGGTCGAACCCGAGCGCGCTGCCGCACCTGTCAGTGGGTGGCCTGGCGTGCCACCTGGGCCGCCAGGCGGTACGCGCCGCCGAGCTGCTGCCGATGCCGACCGACCTGCCGGTGTTGGAGTCGGCCGACAGTCACTACGCGCGGGCCGCCTGGGTCAGCGAGGGCACCCCGGACGACAAGACGGTCGCCGAAGGCCCCGACGAGGCCGACGCCGTACGCGGGCCAGCCCACCTGACGGCCCGTTGCGCCCAGGCGCTGGACGAGGTGGTCGACCTGCTGTCGCGCGGGGTCGCACGTGAGGTCGTGCCGATCCCGTGGCAGGGCTGGGCCCTCGCGCGCAGCGAGTTCCTGCTGACCCGTCAGCTGGAGGTCGTGGTCCACTCCGACGACCTCGCGGTGAGCATCGGCGTACCCACTCCAGAGTTCCCGGCGAACGCCTTCGACCCCGTACGCGACCTGCTGGTCCGCTTGGCCGTGCGCCGCAACGGCCAGTCCGCGCTGATCAGCGCACTGAGCCGCAGCGAACGATCCCGGGACATCTCCGCCTTCTGACCGCCGTCGCCGTCCACCCCGCCGTCCCGGTCGGGGTGAGCGTGGCGATGAGCACCGCCGTACCGGGCGCGGGGCGGCGGGGCGGCGGGCCTGATCCACTCGCGTTCCTGGAAGACGCGGTGTCCGAGCACCGCCAACACCCCGACCTTCAGGATCCCGAGTCGATCATGGGAGCCGCCGGATCACCGGACCGGCCACACCACACAGCGGCTGGCCGCCGCCCCTGCGAGGGGTCGACGGCCAGCCGGTGGAGCGGGAAAGCGGAGGTCAGCGCTCGTTGAAGGGGACGTAGTCCCGCTCGGCGGCACCGACGTAGACCTGCCGCGGACGGCCGATCTTGGTCTCCGGGTCGTTGATCATCTCGCGCCACTGGGCGATCCAGCCGGGGAGCCGGCCGAGCGCGAAGAGCACGGTGAACATCTTGGTCGGGAAGCCCATGGCCTTGTAGATCAGGCCGGTGTAGAAGTCCACGTTCGGGTAGAGCCGACGGGAGACGAAGAAGTCGTCGGCGAGCGCGATCTCCTCCAGCTCCATGGCGATGTCCAGCAGCGGGTCGGGCTTGGCCATCCGGCCCAGCACGTCCTGCGCGGCCTTCTTGACGATCGCCGCCCGCGGGTCGTAGTTCTTGTAGACCCGGTGGCCGAAGCCCATCAGCTTGACGCCGTCCTGCTTGTCCTTGACCTTGCGGACGAAGGACCGGACGTCGTCGTCGCCGGCGTGGATCTGCTGGAGCATCTCCAGCACCGCCTGGTTCGCGCCACCGTGCAGCGGGCCGAACAGCGCGTTCACGCCGGCCGAGACCGAAGCGAACAGGTTGGCGTTGCTGGAGCCGACCAGGCGCACGGTCGACGTGGAGCAGTTCTGCTCGTGGTCGGCGTGCAGGACGAAGAGCATGTCCAGCACCTTCGACATCACCGGGTCGACCTCGTACGGCTCCGCCGGCACGCCGAACGTCATCCGCAGCAGGTTGTCCACGTACCCCAGGGAGTTGTCCGGGTACAGCAGCGGCTGACCGATGGACTTCTTGTAGGCGTACGAGGCGATGGTGGGGACCTTCGCCATCAGCCGGACCGTGGAGATCTCCACGTGCTCGGAGTCGAACGGGTCCAGGCTGTCCTGGTAGAAGGTGGACAGCGCGCTCACCGCGGACGAGAGGACCGCCATCGGGTGGGCGTCCCGGGGGAAGCCGTCGAAGAAGCGGCGCATCTCCTCGTGCAGCAGCGAGTGCCGCCGAATCCACTCGGTGAACTCGGTCAGCTGCTGCTCGGTCGGCAGCTCACCGTAGATGAGCAGGTAGGAGACCTCCAGGAAGGAGGACTTCTCGGCCAGCTGCTCGATCGGGTACCCCCGGTAACGCAGGATGCCCGCGTCGCCGTCGATGTAGGTGATCGCGGATGAGGCAGCGGCGGTGTTGACGAAACCGGGGTCGTACGTCGTCATCCCGGTTTCCTTCAGCAGCTTGCTCACCCCGATACCGGCGGGGCCCTCGACCGCAGGATGTACCGGCATCGACAGCTGCCCACCGGGGTGATCGAGCTTGACTTCCGTCATGTGGTTCCTCGCTTCGCCGGCAGATCTACGTTGAATTGCCTTCGCTTCTACCGTAATTGCGGCTCTAGGGACAACGCCCGCCGTGGTTCGGCGGTGAGGTATGCGTCACCCGATTCCCGACCGGGCGGACGGGAAACCCGCCGTCCCGCCAGCCGGGACCGGCCCGGACCACCCCGGGAACCAGGTCAGGGGCCGACGCCGGGAGCCGGACCGGACCGACCCTGGAAGCCAGGTCAGGACAGCGCGAGGCGTCGCAGCGTACCGTCCGTTTCGACCTGGAAGACGTCGAGCGTGTTGGTGCCGGCGTGGAACAGTTTGTCGTCGGCGAGCAGCGCGGCGAACCGGCGTCCGCCGGGGTCGGCCGGCACCACCGGGACGACGGCACCGACGCGGCCGTTGACGGCGACCGCGAGGAGCGTGCCGTCCGGGATCCGGTCCGGGACGTCTCCCCAGACGAGCGCCGGGAGGGTGCCGGTGTCCGGGTCGGTGGCGGTGAACGCGGCCAGGTCGGCGACCCGGGCGCTGCCGCCGGCCGGGCCGGCGCGCACCTCGGTGCCGACCAGGGGGTGCGGTGTCGGCAGGGGTGGCGGGGCGGGCACCCCACCGGGGAAGGTGACCGGTTCGCCGGGCCGGTCGTAGAAGTGCTTCGTGGCGTCGGTGCGGGGGGCCTGGCGGGCGGAGCGCCCGTCGACCCGCCAGGGCAGCCGGATGCCGGCCTCGTCGGCCACGGTCGGCAGCAGGTCGACGTGTTCCCAGTTGCGGTCGTCCACCCGGCCGGTCTGTTGCCGGGGTTCCTTGACGAACGTCGGCACCCAGGCGACCTCGCCGGCGGCGGCCTTGATGGCGTCCATGCCCCGGCCCTGGGCGCCGGGGCGGAAGCTGACCCCGTGGTCGGCGGTCACCACGACGAGGGCCTGGTCGTAGAGGCCGTTGGCGCGCAGCGTGCGCAACGTCTCGCCGATCAGCCGGTCGGTGTAGCCGAGCTGGGCGAGGTGCCGCTGTCGGGCCAGGTCGACCCAGCCGGCGCCGTCGTTGGGCAGGTCCTCGGGTGCGTCGTAGCGCGCCCCGGACGGCAGGTACGCCCACGGTGAGTGCGGCATCAGCAGGTGCAGGAAGTGCAGGGTGGGTCGGGACGTCGGCTTCAGCCCGGCCAGGAAGCTGGTGAACCGCGCCGGTTGGTTGTCGTCCAGGCTGTCCCAGCGGAACTTCGGGTCGGCCGGCACGGGTTCGGCGGCGTCCAGGCCGGCCTCGGCGCGGGTCTGCTCGCGGTAGGAGTCCTCCGGGTCGAGGGCGCTCTCGGTCGGGCCGGCGATCCGGCCGAGCAGCTTGCCGGTCTCCCGGACCAGCACGCCGAGCCCCTGCTCCGGGGTGACGGGTTGCTCGCAGCGGCTGGGTGGGCAGAGCCGGGTGATGCTCTCCTCGGCCTTGATGTCGTACAGGCCGCCGAAGGCGGTGAAGATGTTGTCCGGGTACTGCGAGTAGTGCGGGGCGACCGGCCGCGCCGGGTAGCGGCCGGTGAGCATCGCCGGCAACGCGTTGGGCGTCCACCCGCTGACCCCGGTGGAGTTGCGGTACCAGGTGGAGCCGCCGGCCAACTCGGCGAAGTGCGGGTACCGCCCCGCGTCGATCGTCCCGTCCGTGCCGAGCAGGCTGACCAACGGCAGCTCGTCGAGGATCAGCATGACCACCGGCGGGTGCACGGCCGCGCCCTGCGCGGTGCCGGCCGCGCCGCCGTCACTGCGCGGCAGGACCACCGCCGAGGTGGGTGAGACCAGCAGGAACAGCGCCACGAAGGCCACCGGGCCGGCGGCGGCCAGTCGCAACACCAGACGCGGCGCCCGCCACCGCCGGTGTGCGACCGCGCCCGCGGCCCCGGCCAGCAGGGCCACGAGCAGCAGGGGTACGCCTCGAAGCGGCGTCACGTGTCGGCCCACCTGCACGGCCAGGGCGGCGACCAGCAGCCCGACGAGTCCGGTGTGGGTGACGGCGCGGGTGGTCCGGCCGGCCAGTCGGCTGAGCGCGCCGAGCAGCGCCACCACGGCCGTGGGGAGCACCGTCACCAGGGCGACGAGCAGCAGGATCTGGGCCGGGTCGGCGCGGTGGAAGAGGAAGAAGTCGGGACTGCGGCCGAGCACGTCCAGCAGCGGTTGGGTGACCACGAGACCGACAAGCGCGACGATCTCCAACTGCCGACCCAGCTCCCCGCGCCAGCCCCGCTCCGCCCGCGGTTCAGCCACCGATCACCGTTCGGTAGAGCGTGCGGGTGCCCGAGGGCAGCTCCAGCCGGTCGGTGATCCGCCCCCGGGCGGCCAGCAGCGCCTCGAAGGTGTCGCGTCGGTAGTCCGGGAAGAGACCGGCGGGCTTGTTGGCCAGCAGTCGGGTCGCCATCGGGTCCTCCGGGTGGACGAACTCCACCACCACCGCGCCGCCCGGCGCGGTCAGCCCGGCCAGCCAGTCGACGACCTCGGGCAACGGCACGTTGCGCCCGATCGCCAGGTGGTGCACCACGGCGAGGGCGAGCACCACGTCGGCGGACGCCCGCTCGGCGAAGCCGGCCCGCTCGACGCCCCGCCAGCCGCCACCCGGCGAGGGGTCGGCCAGGTCCAGGACCAGCGGCAGGATGCGGCGCTGCCCCTCGGCGCGCAACTGTCGGTACAGCTCGTCGACGACCGTGGGGTCCTGTTCGACGGCGACCACGTAGTCGGCGTGCCCGGCCGCCAGCCGGGAGTACCGGCCGTCGTTGGCGCCGAGGTCGAGCACCAGGCGGGGGCGGGCGCCGGCGGCCACCGCGACGGCGACGAACTGCTCCTTGGCCACCCGGTCGCGGGCCGAGTAGCCGCAGGTGCGCTGGTAGTCCGACCAGTGGCTCTCGGGCGGGCGGCGGTCCAGCTTGCGGACCAGCTTCTCGATGCCGCGTACGGTGGCGAGCAGTAACTCCCGGGAGAAGCCGGCGGCCCGCAGTTGGTCGCGGACGTCGGTGGTGCTGGCGGCGGCGTTGCGCTGTTGCATGGCCCCGTGCAGGTGCAGGTGGGTCAGCACGCCGGGGCGTAGCCGGCGGGCCCCGGTGAACAGTGGCCGGAGTTCGTCGGCCTCGATGCCGTCGACCCGGGCGCGCAGCCACGGTTGGAAGTCCACGCCCAGGTGGGCGGTGAGCATCAGCGGGTAGAGCACGGTCTGGCAGAACTGCCGGTAGCCGGCCCACGGTTCGCCGTCGCGGACCGGCTCGAAGGAGCCGATGTCGATGAAGACCGGCTCGGCGCCGCGCCACTGGAGGTTGTACGCCGAGCCGTCCTTGGTGGTGAAGCCCTCGGTGAGCGCGGCGCGCAGGATCTCCAGGTGCAGCAGGGCGGCGTCGCGAAGCATGCCGAACGACCACTCGTACGGGTGGGAGACGAACGGGATGCGCTCGTGGCGCAGCACGGCGGCCCACGGCGTCCCGGTCGCGGCGGGCACCAGTGTCGGCGGGGCGTCCTCGGTGGCGCAGACCTTGCGCGCGGTCACGAGCGCCGGGAAGAACGTGCTGCCGGTCAGCGCCCGCCAGTGCGCGGCGGCCTGGGTGTCCAGCCCGCGCAGCACCTCGTCGCCGACGTGGAAGACCCGGTTGGCCGGGTCGCGGAAGGAGGCGGGCTCGGGCCGTACCTCGGTGGGTGAGATCGCCATCGTCGGTGCTGGCCTGCTCAGCGCTGGTCGGTGGGTTGCCGGCGGAACCTGTCGACGAGCCGTCGCCAGTAGAGCTTCGCGGCGACCGCGGCGCCAGCCACCCCGCCGACGACCGCCTGCACGATCAGGCTGCCGGATCCCGCGTCCAGGTAGGCCAGATGTTCCACCGATCGCTCCTTGCCCTCGCCGTCTCGACACCGGGTTCCAGGCGTACACCGATGAGGCTTTTGACCCAGAAAGCCGGACTTGTCCCTCACCGTACGCCGGTCCCTGTCACCGTCGCGGCCACATCGGCGTACTCCCAGCCTCGCCACAGAATGCGGCCGGGACGGCCGGCCGCGCCGGTACGCTGCGGACGTGCGCTGGATGATCGTGGACGCGCCGCTGGACTCCTCCGGAACCGGGCGCGGCGAGGAGCGGGCCCCGGTCGCGCTGCGGCGGGTCGGCCTACGCGAGGCCCTGGCCGCGGACGACGACGGGCAGATCGACGAGGCGCGGTTGCGCGACCCGAACCGTGACCCGGTGAGCGGGGTGATCGGCGCGGCCGGCCTGGTCCGGGCCGGCGGCGCCATCGCCGCCCGCATCGGCGCGCTCCTCGCGGACGGCCACCGGCCGCTGGTGCTCGGCGGGGACTGCGCGATCCTGCCCGGCATCTGCCGGGCCCTGCCCCCGGCCACCGACCTGTGGTTCGTCGACGCCCACCCGGACTTCCTCGACGGCACGACCTCGCCGACCGGGGAGGCCGCCGACATGGACCTCTCGGTGGTCACCGGGCACGGCCCCGCCGCCGCCGTCGGCACGGAGGGTGCGCTGATCGCGCCGAACCGCGTCCACCTGCTCGGGCACCGCCCGGCCACCGACGAGAGCAGCCGGGTCGAGGCGGCCCGGATCGACCCGGCGATCCACCAGGTCAATGCCGCCGAGCTGCGGCGACGGGGCGCGGCGACGGTCGGCGCGGGCCTGGCCGCCGACGGCGACGGGCCGGCCTGGCTGCACCTCGACCTGGACGTGGTGGACCCGCGCGACCTGCCCGCGGTCACCTACCCCGAGCCGGACGGGCCGCGCTGGGCGGACCTGATCGCGCTCGTCACGCCGCTGGCCCGCGCCGACCGGCTGCTCGGGATGAGCGTGACCGACCTGAACACCGACGAGGACCCCGACGGGCGGCACACCCGCCGCGTCGCCGAGGTGCTCACCGAGGTGCTCGTCGGTTGACCGTTCCCGGTCGCGCCGCGCGCTCCGCCCACGCGTGCAGGGCGTCGCGGTCACCGGCGCCGTCGAGGTTCAGGGCCGCCTCGATCAACGCGAGGTGGGTGAACGCCTGCGGGTAGTTGCCCAGCGCGGTGCCGTCGGCGTCGAGCTGTTCAGCGTACAGGCCGAGCGGCCCGGCGTACGCGCGGAGCTGGTCGAACACCTCGGCGGCCTCCTCTCGCCGCCCGGCCAGGACCAGGGCGGAGACCAGCTCGAAGGAGCACAGCAGGAACGCGCCCTCCTCGCCGGGCAACCCGTCGTCGGCCGCGTACCGCCGGATCAGCGCCGGGCCGACGGCGAGGTCCCGCCGGATGCGGTCGACGGTGGCGACCACGCGCGGGTCGTCACCGGGGAGGAAACCGACCAGGGGCATCCGCAACAGCGACGCGTCGAGGTCGGTCGAGTCGTACGCCAGCACGAAGCTGCCGACGCGGCTGTCGAAGCCACGCGCGACGACCTCGGCGTGGATGGCGTCGCGCTCCGCGCGCCACCGCCGCACCGGCGACTGCTCATCGTCGAGCAGGTCCGCGAGCCGGACGCCCCGGTCGAGGCAGACCCAGGCCATCATCTTCGAGTTGACGTAGTGCCGCAGCGGCCCCCGGATCTCCCAGATGCCGTGGTCCGGCTCCCGCCACCGGGCGGCCATCGTGTCGACGTGCCCGCGCAGCACCTCCCACTGCGCGCCGGTCAACTCGCCGGTCAGCTGCTGGTACGACAGCGCGGCGTCGAGCACGTGCCCGTACGTGTCGAACTGGATCTGCTGGGCTGCCTCGTTGCCGATGCGCACCGGTCGTGAGCCGGCGTACCCGTCGAGGTGCGGGAGGACCTTCTCCTCGCGGGTCACGCCGTGGATCCCGACGAGTGGGGTGAGGACGTCGCCCGCCCCGCACACGGTGAGCAGGAAGCGCAGGTAGCGGCGGCCCTCCTCGGCGTGGCCCAGCCGGAACAGGGCGAGCAGCAGCAGCGCGGCGTCGCGGTGCCAGGTGAAGCGGTAGTCCCAGTTGCGGACCCCGCCGATCTCCTCCGGCAGCGAGGCGGTGGGTGCGGCGAGCAACGCTCCGGTCTCGTCGAACGACAGGCCCCGCAGCACCGCGGCGCTGTGCCGCACCTCGTCGACGCCGTGACCGGTGTAGTCGGCGCGGTCGGACCACTCCCGCCAGGTCCGACAGGTCCGCTCCAGCAGGTCGGCCGGGTCGACGTCGGCGAAACGGTCCGGGCCGTAGCCGAGCAGCACGTCGACCGTCTGGCCCTCGTGCACCACCGCCTCGGCCCGCAGCGTCGCGCCGTCGACGTGCAACGGCAGCCCGGACCGGAGCCACAGCCCGGTCTCGGCCGCCACCCAGTCGTCGGCCTCCCGCAGCCAGGCGGTCGGGCGGGCGCCGTACCCGGGGCGGGGCGTCACCTCGGCACGCACCCGCACCGACCCCTGCCGCACGTGCAGGCGGCGCACCAGCAGCAGGTCCGCGCGGAACGGCTGGGCGGCGTCGCCGGCCCGGACGGCGAGGAAGTCCTGACCTGTCGCGCTGCCACCGGGGGAGCTGTGCACGCTCTCCAGCACCAGGGTGCCGGGCAGGTACCGGCGCACCGGCGCGGCGTCCGCCGCGACGGCGAGCGTGAACGCACCACCGACGCGACGGTCCAGCAGGCGCGCGAAGACCGCGTCGCCCTCGAAGTGCGGCACACAGAACCAGTCGACCGCGCCGTCCGCGCCGATCAGCGCCCCGGTGTGGGTGTCGGAGAGGAAGGCGTACGAGTCGATCGGGACGGGGAACTCGCCCGGGGCGGGAAAGCCGAGGACCGGCACGCGGCGCGTCTACCCGGCGGGTCACCCCGGAAACGCCCTGGCCAGCGACTACCGGCCGCCCCGGCGGGTAGTCCGCGCCATGCGGTTCGCCAACTGGTCCGGCAGCCTCTCGTTCACCCCGAGGGAGTTCGCCGAGCCGGCCGACGAGGACGCGGTACGGGACCTCGTCGTACGGGCCCGGGAGGCCGGCCGGACGATCCGCCCGGTCGGGTCCGGCCACTCGTCGAGCCCGTTGGCGCGCACCGACGACATCCTGCTCAGCGTGGACCGGCTCGCGGGCGTCGTCGCCGAGGACGCCGACCGGGCGCGGGTCTGGGCGGGCACCAAGCTCAAGACCCTCGGCGAGGGCCTCTACGACGCCGGTCTGGCCATGGACAACCTCGGTGACGTGGACTACCAGTCGATCGCCGGCGCGACCGCCACCGGCACGCACGGCACCGGCATCGGTTTCGGCAACCTGTGCACCCAGGTGGTCGGCGTCCGCCTGGTCACCGGCACCGGTGACGTGCTGGAGATCTCGGCCGACGAGAACGCGCACCTGCTGCCGGCGGCCCGGTTGTCGCTCGGTGCGCTCGGCGTCGTCACCCAGGTGACGCTCGACGTGCAACCCCGCTACGAGCTGCGCCGTCGGGCGTGGTGCGCACACCTCGAGTGGACCCTCGACCACCTGGCCGAGTTGCAGCACACCAACCGCAACATGGACTTCTACTGGTACCCGCGTAGCGACCAGACCCAGATCCGCACCATGAACCGCGCCGACCAGGCGTCCGGCGAGCGGGTGTGGGCCGCACCGCGGGTCCCGGACTCCGGACCGTGGGGGGCGCCCCACGAGATCCGGTCCGGCCCGGTGCACCGCACCATCCCGAAGGAACGGGACCTGCGGTTCGAGGAGATCGAGTACATGCTGCCGTCCGAGGCGTTCCCGGCCTGTTTCGCCGAGGTCCGACGGCGCATCACGCAGCGGCACCGCCGGGTCGCCGGCTGGCGGGTGCTGGTCCGCAGCATCGCCGCCGACGACATCTGGCTGAGCAACGCGTACGGCCGACCCACCACCACCATCGCCTGCCTCCAGAACACGTCCCTGCCGTACGAGGACTACTTCCGGGACATGGAGGCGGTGTTCCGCCAGTACGGGGGCCGCCCGCACTGGGGCAAGAAGCACTGGTTGACCGCCGCCGACCTGCGGCCCCTCTATCCGCGCTGGGACGACTTCCAGGACGCCCGCCGCCACCTCGACCCGGACGCGGTGTTCCTCAGCCCCGACCTCGCCCTGCTGCTGGAGGAGACCCGATGACCGAGATCGGCGCGCGTCTGTGGGTCGTGCCGGGCGGGCACATCCCGTTCCCCAGCAACGGCCCGGAACCGGCGTTCACCAGCTTCGACCAGCTCTGCGTCCTCAACGCCACCGACACCCACGCCGACCTCGAGCTGACCCTCTACTACGAGGACACCGAGCCCGTCGGCCCGTACGCCGTCACCGTCGAGGCCCGCCGGGTGCGACACGTCCGGCTCAACGACCTGATCGATCCGGAGGCGGTGCGGCTCGACCGCCCGTACGGCTGCCTGCTGCGCTCCCCCGTCCCGGTGGTGGTGCAGTTCCTGCGTCAGGACACCCGGCTGCCGGGGACGGTGGCGCTGGCCGCCACCATGGCGTATCCGGAGTGACCGCACACCCAGGTTCGGCCGAGCGCCACACCGGGTAACCGCGACCATGAGGACGACGGCCGGGGCGACCGGCGGACGGACCACGTCCGGCACCCTCGGGGCCCGGGTCGCCACGGCGGTCCGGGCCGCTCACGGGCGCCTGCGGACGTACCTCATCGTGGCGTTGCAGGCGGGCCTGGCCGCCGCCCTCGCCTGGGTGGTGGCCCACGAGGTCCTCGGCAACCCGGAGCCGACCTTCGCGCCCGCGGCGGCCGTCGCGGTGATCGCCGTGTCGCTGAGCAACCGCGCGCCCCGCGCGCTGGAGCTGGTCGCCGGGGTGGTGCTCGGCATCGGCGTGGGTGACCTGCTGATCGGCCTGTTCGGCACCGGCCCGTGGCAGACCGGCGTGATCGTCTTCCTGGCGATCACCGGGGCGGTCCTGGTACGCGGCACCGGCGCGTTGATGACCCAGGCCGGCGGTACGGCGGTGCTGATCGCCACGCTCACCCCGACCGCTCCCGACCTGGAGCTGCCCCGGACCATCAATGCGCTTGTCGGCGGGGTGGCGGGGCTGTTCGTGATGCTCGTGCTCCTCCCGATCAACCCGCTGCGGACGGTACGCCGTGCCGCCGAACCCGCCCTCGACCTGTTCGCCAGGGAGATGACCGCATCGGCGCAGGCCCTCGTCGAGGCCGACGGCGACCACGCCCAGGCGGTGTTGGATCGGATGCGCGCCGCCGACCCGAAACTCAAGCGGCTCACCGACGTGGCGAACGCCGCCGAGGAGGTGGTCCGGTTCTCCCCGGTGCGGTGGCGGCGACGTCGGGCGGTCGCCGCGTACCGGGGCGGGGTGACCCACATGGAACGGGCCTTCCGCACCAGCCGCGGCCTGGTCCGGCGGATCGTCACCACGCTGCGCGACGGGGAACCGGTGCCGCCCGGCCTGCCCGCGGCGGTCGAGCACCTGGGCGAGGCGGTTCGGCTGCTGCACCGGGAGTTCGTCGCCGCGCAGGAGCCGGTGCAGGCCCGCGAACGGGTCCTGCACGCCGTCCGGGAGGCGGGCGGGGCGTGCCGGCAGGGCCTCGGCTTCTCCGGAACGATCGTCGTGTCCCAACTGCGTACCGCCGCCAACGACCTGCTCCGGGCCACCGGCGTGCCCCGTGGCGAGGCCCGCCGCCTGGTGCGCGAGGCCGCCGCCGGTTAGGCGTCGGCGGTGGGGTTCGGCAGCCGGACGGTGAACGCGGTCCGGCCCGGGCGGCTCTCCACCCCGACCGTGCCGTGATGGGCCTCCACCACCGCCGCGACGATCGCGAGGCCGAGGCCGGTGCTGCCGTGCGCCCGGGAGCGGGAGCTGTCGCCGCGCGCGAACCGTTCGAACACCTCGGGTTGCAGCTGCGCCGGCACCCCCGGCCCGTCGTCGGCGACGGTGAGCACGGCAGTTGTGGCGTCCACCGCCAGCGCGGTGGTGACAGTGCTGCCGGGCGGGGTGTGCACCCGGGCGTTGGTGAGCAGGTTCGCCACCACCTGGTGCAGCCGGGCGGCGTCACCGGGCACCCGGATCGCCACGTCGGGCAGTTCGAGCTGCCAGCGGTGGTCGGGGCCGGCGACGTGCGCGTCACTGACCGCGTCCACGAGCAGGGCGGTCAGGTCGACCGGTTCGACCGCGAGCGGACGGCCGGTGTCGAGGCGGGCCAGCAGCAGCAGATCGTCGACGAGGCTCGTCATCCGGGTGCTCTCCGACTCCACCCGGCGCAGCGCGTGCGCCACGTCGGCGGGCACCTCGTCGCGGCCACGCCGGGCCACCTCGGCGTAGCCGCGGATCGCCGCGAGGGGCGTCCGCAGCTCGTGGCTGGCGTCGGCGACGAACTGGCGTACCCGGGTCTCGCTTGCCTGCCGGGCGGCGAGCGCGTCGGCGACGTGGCCGAGCATCCGGTTCAGCGCCGCGCCGACCCGACCGACCTCGGTACGCGGGTCGGTGTCGGCGGCCGGGACCCGGACGGCGAGCGCCACCTCCCCACGGTCCAGGGGCAGCTCGGTGACGCGGGTGGCGGTGGCGGCCACCCGGTTGAGCGGTCGCAGGGTCGCCCGCACTGTCAACGCGCCGGCCACACCCGCGAGCAGCAGCCCGACCGCGGCCACCCCGGCCTGCGCGGCGACAAGCGCCCAGATGGTCTCCTGCACGCCGGAGAGGGGGACCGCGACGGCGCGTACCCGCCCGTCCCAGTACTGGCGGGCCACGGCCCGGTAGTCGCCCCGGGCGCCGAGGTCGACGGTGCGCGGTGCGGCGTCGACCGGCAGGTCCCCCAGCACGGCGACCTCCCCCACCGGGACGGACCGTGGGTCCGGAAACGCGCTGGAGGCGCTGTTGGTCAGGGTCCGGGCGCTTGTCACCCGGCCGTCGCTGATGTCGGCGACCACCGTGCCGGCCGGCAACCCGGCGGGAATCGCCGGCCCGTTGCCCGGGAAGGCCGGCCGTCCCGGACGGTCACCCCGCATCGCCGTCGCGGGGGCGAGTTGGGCGTCGAGCCGGTCGATCAGGAAGTGCCGCAGGGCGACCGTGGTGAGCCCGCCGATCGCCACGCTGACCAGGGCGAGCAGCACGACCAGGGCAAACACCAGTCGGGTACGCAGGGAGCGCCCGGCCAGCCAACCGCGCGCGGCACGCAGCGGGTGGCGGCTACTCGGCGGGTTTGAGGACATAGCCCGCGCCACGCAAGGTGTGGATCATCGGTGCCCGGCCGGCGTCGATCTTCTTGCGCAGGTACGAGATGTACAGCTCCACCACGTTGGCCTGGCCACCGAAGTCGTAGTTCCACACCCGGTCGAGGATCTGCGCCTTGCTGAGCACCCGGCGCGGGTTGCGCATCAGGTACCGCAGCAACTCGAACTCGGTGGCGGTGAGGGTGACGAGCTGGCCGTCCCGGCGGACCTCGTGGCTGTCCTCGTCGAGGCTGAGGTCACCCACGGTCAGCACCGCCTCCGCCCGTGCGGCGACCGCGAGCCCGGAGCGGCGCAGCAGGGCGCGCAGCCGGGCGATCACCTCCTCCAGGCTGAAGGGTTTGGTGACGTAGTCGTCGCCGCCGACGGTCAACCCGGCGATGCGTTCCTCGACCGCGTCCCGGGCGGTCAGGAAGAGCACCGGCACGGTGGGGGTGTGCTCGCGCAGCCGGCGCAGCACCTGGAAACCGTCCAGGTCGGGCAGCATCACATCGAGCACCACGGCGTCCGGCTGGAACTGCCGGGCGGTGCTCAGCGCCGCCGCGCCGTTGCCGGCGGTACGGACCTGCCAGCCCTCGTAGCGCAGCGCCATCGACAGCAGGTCGGTGAGCGTCGGTTCGTCGTCGACCACCAGCACCCGGACGGGTTCGCCGTCGGGACGACGCAGCTCGATCCGGCTGGACGCCACCTGCCCGTTGATGACCATGGGCCCCATCGTGGCCGCGACACCTGTACCACGCCCCTGCGGGAGCTGTGGGCCAGCTGTGCGCTCGGCCCGACGGGAGGTGCCAGCCGCACGGTCGGGCCTTTGCGGGGCGCCAGCCGCACGGTCAGGCCTTTGCGGGGCGCCAGCCGCACGGTCAGGCCTTTGCGGGGCGCCAGCCGCACGGTCGGGCCGACGCGACGTCGGCGGCACCATCGGTCAGCCCCGCCCCGTGGTCACTCGGACACCCCGTACGCGTCGGTGCGCACGAACCGCATGCTCCAGCCGCCCGCCTCGTCGGGCCGGTCGCGCTCGTAGAGGTGGTCGGGGCCGGGCTGCACCGGGCCGGTGCCGTCCGGGTGCCGCATGATCCACCGCTGGGGTGGGGCGCCGTCCGACCCGGCCGGCAGCAGCCGGACCAGGCCGTCGGCAGGCCCGCCGACGAAGCGTACGGTGACCTCGCTCATCGCCGCGCCCCCTCGGTGACCATGCCGGCACAGTCGGTGACGCCGGCCCTGGCTCGCAAGCTACCGCACCCGACGCCGTGGCGCAGCGAGGTGCGCGGGCTCGGCACGCCCTCGCAGCAGCTGCGGTTTGCCCAGTTCGGAGGACGGGTACCGCGACCTGAGCACCCGGCCGTCGGCGGGGCGAGGACGAGGAGTGGTCGATGCGGACGCTGGACGGGCGGTACCGGCTCGAACAGCGCATCGGTGTGGGCGGGATGTCCGAGGTGTGGCGCGCGTACGACCAGGTGCTGGACCGGCCGGTCGCGGTCAAGCTCATCTCGCCCGGCCGCGACGACCGCGACGGCCCGGTGGACCGCATCCGCGCGGAGGCCCGGTCGGCGGCCCGACTGGAACACCCCAACGTGGCCAGCGTGCACGACTTCGGCACCTCCTCGACGTGGCCCGGGCGACCGGTGCCCTACATCGTCATGGAGCTGGCCGAGGGTGACACCCTCGCCGTGCACCTGCGCGCCGGGCCATTGGACTGGCAGATCGCCGTGCGGGTCTGCGCCGAGGTCGCCGCCGCGCTGGCCGCCGCGCACGCCGAGGGCATCGTGCACCGCGACGTCAAACCCGCGAACGTCATCCTCACCCCGGCCGGAGTGAAGGTGCTCGACTTCGGCATCGCCATCGCCGCCGGGGCGTCCGACCCGATGCCGACCGGGATGGTGCTCGGCACCCCGGCCTACCTCGCACCCGAACAGTTGGACGAGGCGCCGGCCACCCCCGCCGCCGACATGTACGCCCTCGGGGTGCTGCTCTACTACAGCCTCACCGCCCGCCTGCCCTACCGCGCGGCCACCGCTGCCGAGTTGCTCCACGTACGCCGCCACCAACCACCGGAACCGCTGCCCGACATCGCCGGGCTCCCGCCGGAAGTGGCCGAGCTGTGCCACTACTGCCTCGCCGACGATCCCGAGCAGCGTCCGACCAGCCTGGTCGCCGCACTGCTGCTGGCCGAGGCCGTCGACGCCCGGGTGTACGTGCCGATGACGATCCCGAGCACCCGACGGCCAGCCCCGACGTCACCATGGACCGAACGGGCAGCCGCCGAAGCCACCGAGGCAGTGGCACTGGTGAACGAACCGAACCTGTCCCCCGGGCGCTGACCGCCCCGCCACGCCGGCGGGCGTTCCGCGGTCCGGGCGGCGGTTCGGCGCGGCGGTTCGCGGGGCGGTTCGCCGGGCGGGGCGGCGTTTCGGAGGGCGGCGGAGGGGTAGCCGGCCTGGTGAGCGACGGGAGAAGCGCGATGCCGGATCAGAGTTCCTGGCTGCGTGAGGCCACAGCGACCGCCGAGGGTGGTCACGTACGCACCGACGATGGCGGGCTCTCCACCGCGCTGGCCTCACCGCTGGCGCCGCACTGCACCGGGCTGACCCCGGAACAGTTGCTGGCCGCGGCCTTCGCGTCCTGCCTGCACCACGCGGCGGTGGAGGTGGCCGGGGAGATCACCGACGAGGCGCACACCGTGCAGGTCCGGGCGGAGGCGAAGCTGGGCAGGGACAACGACGGCCGATACCGGGCCGACGTGCACGCGGAGATCTCCTCAGCCGGACTGAGCCGAGACCAACTGGCCGATCTGGTCGAGTACGCCGACCGGCTCTGGCCATTCTCGAGCAGTGACGCCAGCCGACACCGCCTGACCGTAACCCCAGCCGAAAACGGCCGCCACTAGACCCCAGACTGCCCGCCCCAAGCCGCGCCGCCCGCGATGACCGCGCCGATCTTGCACTTTCGGATGTCGAGATGGGGCGATACGCCCCGTAAGTCGAGACAGAAAGTGCAAGATCGCGGGACAGCGACGCCTGCACCCGTCGATCATGGAGTTGTGGTGCCTGTTTTGTTGCTTCAAGGGTGATTTGTCACCCACCAGAACTCCATGATCGACGAGGCAGTGCGTCATTCGGCGGACGGCCCGTTTTGTTTGACGGCGTTGGCTGCGGAGGCACCACTGGTCGGTGAGGCCCCGGGGGTCGAGCACGATCTTGAGGAAGCGCCTCGCGGGTCGGGCTAGGCACTTGAGGGCTGTTCGACGGATGGGCGCATCGGCTGAACGGTTGAGCGTTCGGGATGGCTTCGAGCGAGGCCGACGGGTTGTGGTGCGAGCGCATTCACCCGGCAAGTCGGGAATACCCGTCTGGAGTGGTCCGCGAGGTTGATGAGTTTCGCTCCTCTTTTGCCCTCTATAGTCGGCGCAATCGGGGCAGATTGTGGCGCATGCCACCGTACGAGCCGATGGCATCGGGCATTTGGCTCTTTAGCCTCGTCAGGTGCATCCCGACGACCCCTCCGCCCAGAAGCTGACCGACGCGCGCCCGAGCACCCTTTCGGACGACGCCGCATCAACCGAACGGACGATTGGCCGTCACCGCGCTCCCGAACCGTCCCGGCGGTCCCTGCTGGGCTCGACCCCGGTGCGGGTGGCGCTGGCCACCGGTGTCACCTGCTGCCTCAGCCTCGTGGCGATGGCCACCGCGCGGGGCAACGACGACACCCCCCGTACCGTCGAACCGCTCGCCGAGGCGGTGGCCGACCGCGCCGCCATCGCCGACGAGCGCGCCTCCCGATCGCTTGACCGCGACGTCGCCCCCGCGCGCATCCTGCCCAGCCCGACGGCGACGCCGACCCCGAGCCCCACCGTCACGCGCAAGGCGCCGAAGAAGCCGGTCAAGCCGCGCCGCCCCCGACCGGTCGCCGGCCTCGACCAGGCACAGATGGACAACGCGAAGATCATCGTGGACGTCGGCCTGGAGATGAAGATGCCGCGCCGCGCCCTGGTGGTGGCGCTGGCCACCGCCATGCAGGAGAGCAACCTCTACAACCTGGCCAGCGACGTGCTCCCGGAGTCGGCGGAGTACCCCAACCAGGGCAGCGGCTCCGACCACGACTCGGTCGGGCTGTTCCAGCAGCGGCCCAGCAGCGGCTGGGGCACCGTGGCGCAGCTGATGCGCCCGTCGTACGCCGCGCGAGCCTTCTACACGGCCCTCAACGAGGTGCCCGGCTGGCAGGACATGAGCATCACCTACGCCGCCCAGTCGGTGCAGATCTCCGCCTACCCGGACGCGTACGCCCAGCACGAGGACCGGGCGACCACCGTGGCGGCGGCGCTCACCGCCTGAGCCGGGCGGCCAGGCCGGTGCCCCGCGCGTCTCAGCGACGGCCGGGGGGCGGCTCCGCGCCCGCGTCCAGGCCGCCGACTCCGACCCGACTTTCCGGTACGCCGGCAGCAGCGGTGGGAGTGTCGGCGGGCACCTGGTCGACCGAGACCTGACCGAGGATCTCGTCCACCCGCGCCTCGCGCCGTCGACGGGCGTCCAGCGCCGCCTCACAGTCACGTCGGGCCTGCACGGCGTCCGCGTACGCCTGCTCCCGTACCCGCCGTGCCTCCTCGCGGGCCTCGTCGAGTTGGACGCGGGCCTGGGCCAGGAGATCGGCGGCCTCGTGCCGCGCCGGGTCGCCGGCGTGTGCGGTGGCGGCGTCGCCCAGGTCCAGACGTTGCAGCAACCCGCTGAGCCAGGTCGCCTCCTGGCGGATCTCGTCCCACTCCCGGCCCGCCCCGGCCGCACCCTCGGCCCGCGCGGCGAGCCGGGACAACCGGATGCCCAGCTCGTCCAGGCAGTAGTCCACCTGCCGCTGGTCGTAACCAATCTCAACGACGGAGAACCTCATCCTGTCGCCCCCCAGGCAGCTGCTGTTACGTCCCCACCTGGATCCTCGGCCGCGATCGTTCGCGCCGAGGGGGTTCGGGGAAAATACTCAGCAGACGCGCGGGGTCAGGTGCGCTTGGGCAGCACGACGACCCGCCCGAAGAACTCGTCGATGCGGCGGACCACGTCGTTGAAGTCGTCCAGGTCGATCGGCTTGGTGACGTACGCGTTGGCCTGCAACGTGTAGCTGCCGACGATGTCGGTGTCGGCGTTGGAGGTGGTCAGCACGACGATCGGGATGGTGCGCAGATCCTCGTCCTGCTTGACGGCCCCGAGCACCTGCCGACCGTCCATCCGGGGCATGTTCAGGTCCAGCAGGATCACGTCCGGGCGGCGGGCGTGCTCATGCCGGCCCTCGGCGCGGAGAAACTCCATCGCCTCCTCGCCGTCACTGACCACGTCGATGATCTTGTCGACGTCGGAGTCCGCCAGCGCCTCCTCGATCATCAGCACGTCACCGGGGTCGTCGTCGACCACCAGGATGCGTACCGGCTGCGGGCTGTCTGCGCCCATCACTACCTGCCTCAAGGTCGGCGGGGACGGGACCCTGACGGTCACCGCACTGGCGGGGAAATGCTGGCGGGAAAATCTAGCCCATCAGGGAGCGGCCGGGGTGGCGGGGTCGACCGACTCGGCGTCGTAGCGCAACACGTCGGCCAGGCCGGTCACCCGCAGCACCCGTTCGACCCTGCCGGTGGCGCCGGTGAGCCGGAGCCACCCCCCGTCGGCCGCCGTCCGGTTGTCGGCCCGGACGAACACGGCCATCCCGGTGGAGTCGCAGAACGTGAGGTCGGTGAGGTCGAGCAGCACCCGCGTCTCACCGGCTGCGGTGAGCCGGTCGATCGCGCTGCTCAGCTCGGGGGCGGTGCTCAGGTCCAGCTCGCCCGCGAGCCGCAGGCAGGCGCCACCACCACCGCCGCGCCCGACGTAGTCGACGCTGAACGTCACCGTTCTCCCCCTCGCTCCACCCGGGGGTGGGACGTTTGCAGTCCGGCAAGTATACGCAGAGCTGAGTCGTCCACCGCCGCGCGCGGTGATCGACCCGGCTGCCGCCCGGGGGTGAGTCAGCGGGCGGCCCCGGGTAGCGCGGCGCGCCCCAGCGCCAGCGCCCGCGCCGCCCGGGGGAAGTCCCGCAACACGGTGCCAAAGTGCTCCAGAGGCAGGGCGATCGCCCCGACGGGCACCCCACGGCTGCCCAGGATCCCCACCAGCCACTGCACGAACTCGGTGAACATCGAGGCGTCGTCGACGTAGACCGCCGCGGCCAGGAAGTCCACGATGTGGCCCAGGTCGCTCACGGTCGCGTCCAGTTGCGCGGCCGTGTACGCCCGTACGGCTGGTACCCGCTCCCGCAGCTGGGCCAGCGCGCCGTCGATCAGCTCGCCGCGGCGGCGCACCAGGCCGGCGTACTCGTCGTCGGCCAGGTGGGTCAACTGCCCCGGCGGCACCCTCCGCAACGCCCGCTCGTCGGCGATCAACTCGGCCGCCGAGGGCGCGTCCGGCGCCCAGGCCACCCCGAGTCGGCGTGCCCACCGGCCGTCCGCGCCGAACCCACGCCCACCGACCACCACCGGCACGTCCGAGCGCCGGCAGGCCTCGATCATCCGATGGGCGTACGGCAGGCGCATCGGCAACGCGCAGGCCAGCGCGACCGCGTGCGCGTCGTAGCGGTGCAGGTACGACACGAGGTGCGCCGCGGGCACGCTGGCGCCCAGGAAGGTCACCTGCCACCCGCGTAACCGCAGCACCTCGGCCACCAGCCGGGGCGGCATGGCGTGCCACTCCCCGTCCATGCAGGCGACCACGACCCGCCCGCCGGTCGGGCGGGGTCTGGCGTGCGCGGACACCGCCGCCACCACCTGCTCGCTGATGTGGGTGGCGGCGTGCTCCTGGGCCACGCTCCACTCGTTGCGCGCCCACCGCTCGCCCACCTCGGCCTGGGCCGGCGCGACCAGGTCGAGCAGCACCCGCTCCGCCGGGACGCCCGCGTCGAGCAGGCCGATCGCCAGGTCGGTGGCGGCGTACTCGTCGGCGTCGGCGAGGTGGTCCAGGTAGAGGGTGTACGCCTCGCCGAGGCCGGTGGCGGCCGTGGCGGCGGTCACGCGTCAGCTCCCGCTGTCGGGTCGAGGCCGGCGGGCACCGAGTGCAGGTGCCGCGTGCCGCGCCCGCCCAGACCGGCCGCCCGCACCGCAAGCACGGCGATGTCGTCGTGGTCGCCCTGTGCCAGCCAGTCGCAGGTGACCTGCTCGACCCGTTCGGCGAGGGCTGGCGCGGGCATCCGCTGGCAGCCGACCAACGCGCTGACCAGTCGCTCCGGGCCGAACTGCTCGTCGCCGCGCCGGCCACCTCGGGCCTCGGTCACCCCGTCGCTGTAGAGCAGGCAGGTCTCGCCCGGCGCCAGCCGCACGGTCACCTCCCCGACCCGGGGGTCGGGGACCACCCCGATCAGCATGCCGCGCAACGGCACCGCCTCCACCTCGCCGCTGGCGCGCAGCACCAGCGGTGGCAGGTGCCCACCGCCAGCCATGGTGAGGGTGAGGCCGCCGTCGCGTTCCGGGCGGGCCACGCCGAGCACGATCGTGGCGAAGCGGCCCTGGCCGTGCGCCTGGGTGGTCTCCAGCAGCGCGTCGTTGAGCAGCCGCAGCAACCGCGCGGGGTGCGACTCCAACCGGTGCAGCGCCTGGAGGCACTGGCGGAGCTGGCCGGTGAAGACGGCGGCTTCGACGCCCTTGCCCGACACGTCCCCGAGGAAGAACACCGAGCCACCGTCGGCGAGCCGGTGCGAGCCGTAGAAGTCACCGCCGATGCGCAGCCCCGCCTGCGCGGGCCGGTACGCGGTGCCCCACTGCACGCCGACGGCTTCGACCGGCTCGACCGGCAGCAGGCTGGCCTGGAGGGTGTCGGCCACCTCCGCCTGGTCGCGGTAGAGCAGCGCGGTGGTCAACGCCGCGCCACCGCGGGCCGCGAAGGCGCGGACCAACTCCACGTCGTCCTCGTCGTACCAGCGGGACGCGCGACGGGCCACCAGCAGCACACCCACCGGCGCATCCCGGCCGGGCAGCGGGACGACCCGGGCGGCGCTCTCGGTGCCGGCCAGCCCCGGCAGCCAACCGGCGTCGACCGCCTGCTCGACCAGCCAGTCCACCGCGTGCGGCTCGACCCCGGTCAGCCCGTCGGCGATCGCGGCCGGCAGCTCGCTGCCGGTCAGCACACCGCTGTCCACGGTCGCCGCCTCGTCGTCCGTCCGCGAAGCCCGCCACCAACGCGCCCGCCCACCACGCGGGGCCAGCACCAGCACCGCCACCTCGGCCAGGGTCGGCACGGCGAGTCGGACGACCGCGGCGGCGGCCCGGTCGGGGTGCAGAGGGTTGCCCAGCTTGTCGCCGACCACGGCCAGGAACGCCGAGCGCGCCCGCTCGGCGAGCAGCGCGTCGGCGCGGCTGACGCTGTCGGTGATGTCCTCGACGTACCAGCAGCAGCGGCCACCCGAGAGCGGCACCTGGCGCGCGGTGAGTCGTCGCCCGCGATGGGTGAAGCCGCCGGCGACGCCCTCGCTCAGACCGGGCACGCCGGCCACGCTGAGCAGCTCGCCGGGAGTCACCTCGGGCAGCAACCGCTCGGCCACCGGGCTGACGTGCCGCACGACGCCGTCGGCGTCGCAGACCACCAGGCCCTCACGGAAGTGCTCGACGACCTCGAACCAGTCGGGGGTGGTCTGACCAGTGTCGGGGGCCAGCGGCGGCAGAGCGGCGGAAGGGCGGCGAACGTCGGCGGACCACGCCGAGGGTCGTGTCGTGCTCGGCGTGGAGAGCCGTCCGTCGCCCGGGTCCCAGTCCCTGACGTCGGAAGCAGTCACCAGCTGAGCCTCACTCCTTCTCGTCCACCGAACCCGTGCCGGAACCGGCGTCCACGGTCACAACTCTCCAGACCACCCTACGCCCGAACCCGAATAGCGGCATCTCACGGCCGGCGGCGGGCAGCGCGAGGATGGGGGTGCCGGACGAGAGACAACGGGTGTACGCCCCCGCTCCCGCTTTGCGTTTTGTCGCTCGACAGGGAAAATGGTGGGATGTCCGACCAGCTGTTGACCATCGAGACAACCCGGCTCGCCGCCGGGCACGTCCGACTCCGGCTGACCGGCGAGCTCGACTACGACAGTGCCCCCGAGTTGGTCGCCGCGGCGGCCGAGCTGCGCGGCCACGACGAGACTCCGGTGCTTGTCGACCTGACCGGGGTGACCCTCTGCGACTCCTCCGGGCTGAGCGCGTTGCTGGTGGTGCACCGCGCCGCCGGGGCGATCCGACTGACCGGGGTCAGCCCACAGCTACAGCGGATGCTGGACCGCACCGGCCTGAGTGAGCTGCTTGCCGTCACGTACTCCGACGACGACGTGCGCGCCATCGGCTGATCCGCGGGCCACCCCACACGGGCCGACGGGGTGGCCCCCGACCCTGGGACCTGGGGTCGGGGGCCGGAGGAATGCCTAGGGTGCCGTCATCGGCTGGAGCCGAGGTCCGTCCGCACGCACCTCACCGACCGGGGTCGGGTCGACGTCCTCGGGTTCGCCCGAATCGGGCGTCCGGTATAGGTAGCGGACGAACTGCCCACCCGCCTCGTTGTCGTCCGCGCCGGGCCACTGACCGATGCAGTCCATCCCGATCACCTCGCGGCCAGTCCCGTCGGCCTCCTCCAACAACGCCCAGAGGCTCACCGGGTAACACCTGGTGACCTCCGGGGTGAGCTGCCACCGTGCGTACCACCCGGGTCGGGCGGGGACGATCTCGACAACTTCCTTCATGACGACCTTCCTTCCGCGTACCTCGGAAGAACTCCGGTCCTGACCCGATCGTGCGGGCCGTGCGGGTGAGCACCCCTCACCCCCGCCGGATGAAGCGTGGCGCGGGTCGGGAGGACCCGGCCGGCGGCCTCCGTTTCGTTCTCTCCGGCGGCGGGAAGGCGACTGGCGCAGCCACGATCCCCAGCGGAAGGGGTGCCACCATGCGTAAGCAGATGGAGGGCGACAACCAGCGGCGCCGGGCGTTGGCCCGGCAGGCCCGCGAACAGAGTCGCCAGCCCAGCGAGATCGGCGCCAGCCTGAGCGCGTCCAAGCAGCTCACAAGCCTCGACGCGGGTAAGCGTGCCGGCCCACCAGCGGCCGGATCGCACAAACCCGACACCACGCGCGGCGGGCCGGCACCGCCGCCGGTCGGCAGCGCCGACAATCCGCGGCCGCAGCCGTCCGCGACGAGCGGTGCGGCTGCCGGTGTGCGCAGCATGGGCTACCACGATCTGGTCGACGAGGTCCGGCGTCGCGCCGGGGTCGACTTCAAGACGGCCAAGGTGGGCACCGAGGCAACAGTGCTGGTCCTCGCGTTCGCTCTGGAGGCCGCCGAGCGGCAGCGGCTGCTCGCCGCGGTGCCGGCGTCGCTGCACGACGTGCTGCCCGTCGACGGCGTCGAGCGACACCAGGAACTGCCCGGCTTCCTGGCCGAGGTGGGCCGGATCAGCGGCAACACCCCGGAGCAGGCCCGCTACCAGGCGGAGGCGACGATCGCCGCGCTCGCCGCGCAGGACGGCGACCTGGTCGAGTCGTTGCACGTACCCGACGGGCTGCGTGACCTGTTGAACCCACCGGAGGCCGGTGGGGGCCTCGTGGGCGCCTCCACCACCACACCCACCCTGGACGCCGACGAGATCGACGCGGCGCTTGACGACCTGCCCTACTGGTCCGGTGACACCCAGGGCCTCTACCGGGTGGTCGCGCTGCCTCCCGACAACCTGGACCGGGTGCTCGCCCGGCTCGACCGGCTGCGCCAGGACAGCGGCCGCGGCCCGAGCATCGGACGTCCGGGCGACACCGCCGCCGTGTTGACCGTGCGCACCAACCAGGCCGACGGGGTGACCGCGCTCGACGTGGACCTCGCCCGCCAGATCGACGACGCGATCGACGAGGTGGGGGCCGGGATGGCTGGCGGCTGACCGGCCACCGCGACACCGGCGGGCCGGCGGACCGGGGACGACCCCGTTCCGCCGGCCCGTCCGCCGTGCCGGCCAGCGGCCGGGTGCCCTGCCAGGCTCGGCTACCGTGCCGGGTCTGAACCGCGCCGCCGACCGGCTGGAGCTGGTCGCCGACCCGGTCCGCCGGACCGGGCGGACACTGCTGTCCGCCGGGGTCGAGCAGTCGTACGTGGATGTCGAGGATCCGCGTCACCTGCACTTCGAGTACGTCCGGCGGATCGCCTCGGCGGTGGAGCTGGCGGCCCCGGCGGGCGCCCCGCTCAGCGTCCTGCACCTGGGTGGCGGCGCGTTGACACTGCCCCGCTGGCTGGCTGCCACCCGGCCCGGCTCCGCGCAACGGGTCGTCGAGCGGGACGCGGCGGTGGTCGAGCTGGTGGCCCGGGAGTTGCCGCCGCTGCCGCCGGAGGTGCGGGTCGAGGTCTCCGACGCCCGGGACGCCCTGACCGCCACCCCGGACGACAGGTACGACCTGATGATCGCCGACATCTACCGCGCGGCCCAGATGCCCCGGCACGTCCGCACCCTCGAGTTCGCCGCGGAGGTGGCCCGCGCCCTGCGCCCCGACGGGTTGTACCTCGTCAACGTCACCGACCTGCCGCCACTTGTCGCCACCCGGGTGCAGGTGGCCACCCTACGGGCGGTCTTCGCCGACGTGTGCGTGCTCGGCGACCGGAGGATGCTGCGCGGCCGCAGGTACGGCAACGTGGTGTTGGCGGCGACCTCCCGCCCCGGCGGGCTGCCGGTGGCCCGACTGGCGGTGGCCGCCCTGCGCGACCCGGTGCCCGGCGGGCTGCTGCACGCCGCCGCCCTGGACACGTTCGTCGCCGGCGCCGACCCCGTCACCGACGCCGACGAGCGCTGAACCCTTCCGGCCCTCGTCGCTGCTTCGCGTCACGGCGAACGTGTGTGCGAACCTCCACCGTTGTCCCCAATGCCGGGTTTCCGCCGACAAGTGCGGGGAAGTCGCGGCGAATGAGCAACGCCGACGACCGGGCGACCGCCCGCCGGACCCTGATCGTGATCGGTCTGGTGCTGGCGACCGTCCTCGCCCTGGGCTTCGTCTACGCGACCCGGCGGGTGCTCGTCTGGGCGGTGGTCGCCGCGTTCTTCGCCGTCGCCCTCAAACCCCTCGTCGACCGCCTGCAACGCCGCTTCGTCCGGCGACGGGCGCTGGCCACGCTGCTGGTCTTCCTCGCCGCGTTCGTGCTGCTGGCGATCCTGGCCGCGCTCATCCTGGTGCCGTTGGTCGGTGAGTTGGGCCGCTTCGCCGACCGGGCGCCCGAGCTGGTGCGGGAGGCCCGCGCGGGACAGGGCCCGGTGGGGCAGGCGCTGGAACGCACCGGGGCGCGACGCTACGTCAGCGAACACTCCGAGCAGCTACGCGACCTTGGCGGCCGGCTGCGCCAACCCGCGGTGGGCGTGCTGCGCGGTGTCGTCGAGTCGGTCGCCGGGCTGGTCACGGTCATCGTGCTCGCGTACCTCATGGTGTTGGAGGCGCCGCGGATCACCCGCGGCCTGCTCGCGGCGGCCGGGGACGGTCAGGGCGAGCGGCTGGGCCGGGTGGGCCGGGAGGTGTCGCGCACCGTCACCGGCTACCTCACCGGGAACCTGCTGATCAGCGTGATCTGCGGGGCGTTGACCTTCGTGGTGCTGACCCTCACCGGCGTGCCCTTCGCTGCCGTGATCGCCCTGCTGGTGGCGATCGCCGACCTGATACCGCTGGTCGGGGCAACCCTCGGCGCGGTGATCGCGGCCGGCGCGGGCTTTCTGCACTCCCCCACCGCCGGGGTGGTGGTCCTGGTGTTCTTCGTGGTCTACCAACAGGTGGAGAACCACCTGCTCCAGCCGGTCATCCTGGCCCGCGCGGTCCGGCTGAACCCGCTGACCGTGCTGGTCAGCGTGCTGCTCGCGGCGGAGCTGGCCGGCCTGCTCGGCGCGCTGCTGGCCATTCCCGCCGCCGGCATCATCCAGACCCTGCTGCGGGAGTACGGCCCGCGTCGAGTCCGGCCCGCGCCGCCGGCCGGTCCCACCGCCCGCTCAGCGGGATCTGGTCGCGACCTCGGGTGAGGTGCTCTCCAAGGGAACCGCGTTGGCCGGCACCAGCCCCAACTGGACCGCGGACCGGGTCAACGCGGCATCCAACGCCCAGTCGGCGGTGACCCGCGTGCGGTTCCCCGGCATCGCCATCAGGTGGTACGCCCGGGTGACCGCCTTGGCCGGCAACCCGCCCAGGTTGACCTGCAACGGGTTCGCCGCCGCGTCCTTGCCACCCAGGTCGACGACCCAGCCCAGGTCGTGGTGCTTGTACGGCTTCCGCCGGCCGAACCCGTAGGACGCGGCGATGTTGTGCGCCACCCGCTTGCCCTGCCGCTGCGCGTGCTGGGCCGTCATGCCGCACACCTTGCCCGGGTTGACCAGGTCGGGCACCGCTGCGGCGTCGCCGCACGCGTACACCTCCGGGTAGCCGGGAACGTTGAGGAACTCGTCGGTGACCAGTCGACCCCGGTCGGTCCGCAGGCCCAGTTCGTTGACGAACGGGTCGGGGCGCACCCCCACACACCACACCAGGGTGCAGGTCGGCACGTACTCACCGTCGGTGAGCTTCACCCCGTCGCAGGTCGCCTCGGCCACCGACGTCCCCATCCGCACGTCCACCCCACGCCGGTTGAGCACCTTGTGCGAGGTGTCCGACATCCGCTTGTCCAACTCCGGCAGCACACGGGGCGCCACGTCGAGCAGCATCCAGCGGGGGCGGACGGTGAGCCGGGGGCGCTGGGCGTGCAGCGCGTCGGTGAACAACTGCCCGTGCGCGGCGACCTCGGTGCCGGTGTAGCCCGCCCCGACCACCACGAACGTGGACCGGGCCTGCTGCTCGGCCGGGTCCTCGGCCTGCTCGGCCAGCTCGATCTGCCGGACGATGTGATCGTGCAGGTAGACCGCCTCGGGCAGGCCGCGGAAGCCGTGCGCGTACTCGGTCACCCCCGGAATGGGCAGCAGCTTGTTGACGCTTCCCACGGCGAGCACCAGCCGGTCGTACGCCAGCCGGTTCTTCTCCCCCTCCGCCTGGGTGAAGCCGACCCAGCGGTTCTGCAGGTCGACGTGGTCCGCCTCACCGATCACCACCCGTACGCCCTTGAGCGTCCCGGTCAGCGGCACCGCGATCCGTTTCGGCTCGACCACCCCGGCCGCCACCTCGGGCAGCAGCGGCAGGTACAGGAAGTAGTCGGTGGAGTTCAGCACCACGATCTCGGCCCGGTCCCGGGCGATCCGGCTCAACGTCTTCGCCGCGTGGTAACCGGCGAACCCGGCCCCCACGATCACCACACGAGGTTTCGTCATTGCGGGCCGTTTCCCGTCGAAGCCCCGGACAAACGTCCGACGCGCCAACCGCGCTCAGCTCGACGGGAGTGGGGGTCGACGCGGGCGTCCGACGAGGTCAGGCGGGGGTTGGCGCGGTGATCGCCCAACGCTCGTGGTCGCGCCACGCCCCGTCGATGAACAGGTAGTCCGGCGAGAAACCCTCCAACCGGAAACCGAGCTTGCGGGCCACCCGCCGCGACGGCTCGTTGCCCGGTTGGATGTTCGCCTCCAGCCGGTGCAACCCGGCCGAGGTGAACGCGTGGTCGATCACCAGGGCGACGCCCGCCGAGGCGTGCCCGGTCCCGCTGTAGGGCAGGAACGCCGCGTACCCGAGGAAACCACCCCGCAGCGCACCCTGCACGATTCCGCTGATGTTCACGTAGCCGGCGATCTCACCGCTGGCCCGGTCGCAGATCAGGTAACCGGCGCTGTCGCGGCGACGGATCCGACGCAGGTAGAGGTCGTACTCCTCCGGAGTGGCCGGCGCGGCCAGCCACGGGTGGTGCAGGTCCCGACTGCGCCGCGCGGCGGCGACGAACTCGTCGGAGTCGGTGGGACGGGGCCGCCGGATCGCGGCGGGACCGCCGGTACGCAGGTATCTCACGGCGAATCACTCTGAACGACCAGCACCGCCGGTGTCCAACCGGACGCTTTGATGCCGTGTACGGGTTGGCGGGTGGTCGATCGATGGCGTGGTCCCGACGTAGTGGATGCCCGTGGCCCGGATCCGACAGGCGTCGATGGCCGCCTGTTCGTCGGCTTCGCTGACCGGGTGCAGGTCGGGGAAGAAGTACGGTGCGTGGCTGAGCAGCCTGCTGTGGAAGCGGGCCTGGAGCGCCCGGCTGATCGCGTCGCCGCGGTGCAGGCCCTCCCGCCCGGCCCAGCCTTCCAGGTAGTCGTGCCAGGGCTGCCCGGAGGTGAGCCACTGCTCGTGGTGGCTGTGCAGCCAGCCGCGCTCGCCGTCGTCGGGCAGCCGGTCGAAGCTCCACCGTGCGGTCACCTCGTCGAACCTCTCGTAGGCCCACTCGACGACGATGAGGACGCCGCCCGGTGTGAGTGCCGCGGCGACCCGGTCCAGAACGTCGTCCAGGTCGGTGACGTGGTGCAGCGACGTGCAGGCGACGACCACGTCGACCGGCTCGCTCAGCTGGTGCTCTTCGAACTCGGTCCGGTGGTAGCCCGGTCCGGACGGGGCCGCCGGGTCCACGCCCTCGGCGTCGTAGCCGTGCTGCCGCATGGCCTGGACGAAGCCACCGGCCGGCCCGCACCCGATCTCCAGCACGCGGGCCGGTGCCGGTGGCAGGTGCGCGCGCACGAACGACCAGCGGGCATCGAGCCACCGCTGACCGGAGCTCGTCACCGAGCCCAGCCGTCCTCGGCGACGAGATCGCCCTGTTCCGCGGTGACATCGCGGGCGACGGCGAACGCGGCGGCGGCCTCCGGCAGGTGCGGCGCGCCGGCCAGGGCCGCGCTGAGGACTTCTGGTGAGTCCCACCGCCACATGTCCACCCAGGTCCGCTCGTCGACGCGGATCAGCCTGGTCTCGGTCGGGCCGCCGTACTGCGCCCTGATCGCCGCCAGGAGCTGCCCGCGCCGTTGCAGCACGAGGTCGGCATCTGTGGCGTCGGCGGTGAACCGGGTGGTCCGGATGAGAGACATTGCTGTGCTCCTTCACTAGAGTCGCGCTTTAGAGGTCGACTCTAGTGTTACAGTGCAGTCATGCCATTGGTCAAGAGCACCGGCAAGAAGGGCGAGAAGTCCCGGCAGACCCGACGGCGTGTCCTACAGGCCGCGTACGAGCTGTTCGTCGATCAGGGCTACGGGGCCACCACCCTGCAGGGCATCGCGGAGCGGGCCGGCGTCGCCGTGCAGACCATCTACTTCGCGTTCGGCAACAAGCCGTCACTGCTCAAGGAGCTGGTCGACGTCACCATCGCCGGTGACGACGAGCCGATTCCCACGATGCAGCGGGCCTGGTTCAAAGACGCACTGGCGGCCGACACCGCCGAGGCGCAGTTGCGGGCACACGTGCGCGGCACCTGCGACGTGCTTCAGCGGGTGGCGCCGATCATGGACGTGCTGCGCGCGGCCGGAGCACAGGACCCGAGCCTGGCCGAGATGTGGCAGCAGGACACCGACCCGCGCCTCGAAGTCCAAACCGCGGCCGCGCGCAGCTTCATCGCCAAGCCCGGCGCCAGGGCCGACCTGACCGTCGAACACGCCGCCGACCTGCTCTACGGCCTGCTGAGCCCGCAGCTCTACCTGCTGTTCATCCGCGACCGAGGCTGGCCCCTGGACCGCTGGGAGCAGTGGGTGTACGACACCCTGCACGCGCAGCTCTGCCGTTAACGCAAGCCCAATGGAGACCGCCGCCGCCGGAGCCGCCAGTCGGGTACGGGCCGCGCTAGCGGGGTGTGCGGAGGCTGAACTCCTGACCATCGGGGTCGGCGAGCACCAGCCGGCCCGTCTCGTCCTGGTCGGCGCCGATCCGCGTCGCCCCGAGCGAGAGCAGGCGGTCGACCTCGACCTGCACGTCGCCACCGGGCGCCGGGACGAGGTCGAAGCGCACCCGGTCCCTGCCGCCGTTCGGCATCAGCGGCGGGCCACCCCAGCTGATCTTCGTGCCGCCCAGCGGTGACTGGATCGCGGTCTCCTCGTCCTGGTCCCAGACCAGCGGCCACCCCAGCGCGGCGCTCCAGAAGTAGCCGACCGCCTGCGAACCGTCGCAGGCCAGCGCACCGACGAGGCCGCAGCCGGCGAGGAAGTTGTTGCCCGGCCCGATGACGTCGAACTCGTTGCCCTCGGGGTCGGCGAGCACCACGTGGTCGTCGTCCGGGTCCTGCCCGATGTCGATGTGCCGCGCGCCGAGCTCCAGCGCCCTGGCCACCTTCTGCTGCTGGTCCTCCAGGGAGTTGCTCGTCAGGTCGAAGTGCATCCGGTTCTGAACGACCTTCGGCGTGTCGAACGCCACGAAGCGCAACGGGATGTCGGGATCGGCCCCCGGCAGGACCAGGACGCCGTCGCGCGGGTCCTCCACCATGCTCCGACCAAGGAACTCGGACCAGAACCGTCCGAGGCGTACGGGCTCCGCCGCGTCGTAACTGATGGCGAACAGGTGAGACGTCATCGCGCTGGTCATCTCCGCTCCGACCGGATGCTGTGCGGTTCTCGAGGCGGAAGCCTAGGGATGAGCCAGGCCGTTAGCACCCGAGTATTCGACGGGCCACCGCCGGCACGCGCGGGCCTGTGATCCACTGGCCTGATGAACCGCACCCCCACGCCCCCTGCCGCCGCCGTCGAGGAGCGATTGTCCCGGGAACTGAACATCTGGCTCTGCACCCTGCGGCGCGACGGGTCCCCGCACCTCACACCGGTCTGGTTCGTCTACCTCTCCGCGACGTTCTGGGTCGGCTGTGGGAGCCGCAGCGTGAAGGCCCGCAACATCGCGAACGACCCCCGGGTGTCCCTGGCCCTCGAGGACGGCGACGCGCCAGTGGTGGCGGAGGGCGCCGCCCACCTGCGCCGGGGCGACTTTCCGGCGCCCGTCGTCGAGGCGTTCGTGCGCAAGTACGACGGCTGGGACGTCGGCCGGCAGGTCGGCCCGGACGGCGAGCGGACGCTGCTGGAGATCCCCGTGCGGCGGTGGCTGCTCGCGGGCACCGCCCAGTGAGCCGTCGATGCGAGAATCGGTCGGTGCCGCACGGTCCGATCACGCTGGGCACCAGCCTCGGCTGACGTCGACCAGGAGCACAAGGACCAGCCGACCGCCGTGGTCGAGGCGGTCCGCGCTGTCCTGGCCCAGGCCGGCTAGCCGGCCGGAACGGCAGTCACGCAGGATCGCGCTCCTTCGTACCGGAGTCGCCTTCCTGGCGCTCGGCGCGGTGCTCTCGGTGGCCTTCGGAACCGTGTGGGTGTGGGCTCTGCACCGATGACGTCGGTCCGCTGGAGCACAGTCAGAGCGGGCCGGGAAAGGTCTGCTCCATCGGCATCGGCACCTGCAGGTAGGTCGTGCCGCGCATGTCCAGCCAGGCCCGGTCCGGTCCACGGACCAGGCGCACCATCACCGCCTCGCACGACGGGCACCGCGCGACGAGCCCCGGGGCGTGCGAGTAGACGTGCAGGCTGGCCATCGAGCCGGTCATCCCGCAGTTCTCGCAGCGGCCCATCGCGCTGCTCAGATCGACGGTGAACAGCTCACGCATCGGGCCGTCGAGCATGTTGCCGTCCACGTACGACATCTCGGTCATCGAATCTCCTCGACACTGCGTGAGCGAGCGGGTGGTCAGCCGGTGGGGCCGAAGCGTTCGGTCTTGACCCGACGGGACGGGTGACCCAGCCCCACCAGCAGGTCGGCCACGGTCTCCACGAACGCGGTCGGGCCACAGACGTAGGTGAGCGGCTCCAGGTCCGGTGGCCACCCGTGCGAGTTGACGTCCGCCAGCCCGATGCGGTGCGGCTCACCGCGCCAGCCCTCGGGCGCCTCGCGGGTGTAGACGTACGCGACGTCCAACCCGAAGTCGTCGCGGACCCGGCGGCGTAGCTCGTCGGCGTAGATCACGTCACCGGGGGTGCGCACCGAGTAGATCAGCCGGAACGGCGCCTTGCTGCCCATCGCCCGTCGGGCGCGGATCATCGCCATCAACGGCACGACGCCGGAGCCACCGGCGACGAGCTGCACCGGAGCGGTCTCCTCGGGCCGCCAGATGAACCAGCCACCGAGCGGCCCGCGGACCTCGATCGGGTCGCCGGCCCCAAAGACATCGATGAGGTACGGGGACACCTCCCCGTCGTGCACCCGCTGCACGGTCACCTCGATGCGCGGGCCCTCCGGGCCGTCCACCGCCGGCCCGGCGAGGGAGTACGACCGGGCCGCCTGGTAGCCGTCCGACGCGGTGAGCCTCAGGTCCACGTGCTGCCCGGGCAGGTGGCCGGGCCAGTCCGGCACCTCCAACACCAGGGTCTGCGCGGTCGGTGTCTCCACCCGGCGCTCCACCAGCCGGGCAACCTGCCAACGGTTGGGCGTCCGGCGTGGGGTGCTGGTCGCCACGGCGCGCTCAGTCACCCTGGTACCGCTGTTCGCGCCAAGGGTCGCCGTAGTCGTGGTAACCGGCGGTCTCCCAGAACCCCGGCTCGTCCATCGTCTTGAGCCGGATGCCGCGCACCCACTTGGCGGACTTCCAGAAGTACAGGTGTGGCACCAGCAGCCGCGCCGGCCCACCGTGCTCGGCCGGCAGCGGGGCGCCGTCGAAGGTGTGCACCACCCAGGCCTGACCGCCGCGCAGGTCGTCGAGCGGCAGGTTGGTGGTGTACCCGCCGTAGGAGTGCGCGAGCGCGAAGTGCGCCCCCGTGTCGACGTCGGCGAGCAGCGTGTCGAGGGAGACGCCCTGCCAGGTGGTGCCGAACTTGGACCAGCGGGTGACGCAGTGGATGTCCACCGTCGGGGTCTCCTGCGGCAGGGCCATCAGCTCCTGCCACGACCAGCGGTGTTCGCTGCCGTTCTCGGCGGAGATGACGAACTCCCAGGTGTCCAGTGACACCCGGGGCGTCGGGCCGGCCGAGAGCACCGGAAAGTCCTCGGTCAGATACTGACCGGGCGGCAGGGCCGGCTCCTGCGTTCGGGGCCGACCCTGGAAGCCCGGTGACACGATTCCCATTGCACAGTCGTACCACCCGCGCCGGTGGGGGCGGGAGCTTTCCCGCGTACCCCGTCGTCAGCCGGCGCGGCGCGGTCAGTGCCGGTCGGCGACGACCTTGCGGTCCTCGGGCAGGTCACCGCCCCGGGTGGCGCGCAGGCTGGTCAGGGTGACCACCACCAGCACACCGATGATCACGCCGAGCGAGGCCAGGGTCGGGATCTGCGGCACGCTGTCCCAGATGCCGTGCGCCCAGTGCAGACCCAGCTTGAGGCCGATGAACGCCAGGATGATGGCCAGGCCGTAGCTGAGGTGCACCAGCCGGCTCAGCGCCGCGTGCAGGACGAAGTAGAGCGCCCGCAGGCCGAGCAGGGCGAACGCGTTGGTGGCGAACACGAGGTACGGGTCCTCGGTGATGCCGTAGACCGCCGGCACCGAGTCGACAGCGAAGACGACGTCGGTGGCCAGCACCGCGACCACCACCAGGGCGAACGGGGTGAGCGCCCGCTTCGCGCCCTGCCGGACGGTCATCTTGGTGCCGTGGTAGTCGTCGACCACCGGCATGACCTTGCGCAGCAGCTTCACCGACCGCATGTTGTTGATGTCGACTTCCTGCTGGTGCCCGGACATGGCGTCACGCAGCAGCTTCACCGCGGTGGCGATGAGGATGATCGCGAAGAGCAGGAAGGCGAAGTCGAGGGTCTGCAACGCCGCCGCGCCGAGCGCGATGAAGACGGCCCGCAGCACCAGCGCGCCGGCGATGCCGTAGAGCAGCACCCGCTGGGCGAGCACCGCCGGCACCGCGAACGCCGCCAACAGCAGCATGAAGACGAAGAGGTTGTCGACCGAGAGCGACTTCTCCACGAGGTAACCGGTCAGGTACTCCACGCCCTGCTGGGAGCCGAAGCGGGACCAGATCCAGGCACCGAACGCCAACGGCAGCGCGATGTAGAACGCCGACCAGCCGATCGCCTCCCGCATGGACACCTCGTGCGGGCGACGGGTGACCAGGAAGTCCAGCACCAACAGCAGGACGACGCCGATGATGGTGACCGCCCACAGCGTGGGCGTGCCCACCGACGACAGGTCACTCGCGGCGGACAGGTACGACACGTGGCTCATGTGGGGTCTCCTCGAACACCGTCATGTTCGAGGTCTCCTTCACCCACCACCTGGTGGGCAACCACCCGAGGCACGCCGGGCGCGCCGTACTGACCGGAATGGTTCGTGGGAAGTACTCCCCTCGCACGACAAGGTTAGGCCAGGCTGAATCGCCACGCCAAGCGGGACATCAATGGTTGCCCTGGTAAACCGCTGTGTGTGCCCACCACGAGCGCCGTCAACTACGGCGCAGCGTGGCGCCCGGGGCCATCGCCTGCTCGACCAGGCCCCGATAGTCACGCGGCAGTTGCGTCGCCACGTCGTCGAACTCCCCACCGGTGATCGCCTCGCGCAGCGTGGTGAAGACCGCCCGGATGGCGTCCCGGGCGGCGGGCTCCTGCACACCGGCGCGCAGCGCGACCCGGGCGACGAACTCGGCGGCCCCGAAACGGTCCGCCTGCTCGGTGCTCGGGCTCGGCTTCAGCACCAGTTGCAGCGGCTGGGGCAACTGGGCGGCCAGGTCCAACACCTCGCCGCCGGTCAACCGCTCGGCGAAGGTCTCCAGGACAGCCCTGGTCAGCTCCACCGCCCGCTCGGACGACGTGGCGGTGCGCTGGGACACCTGGTCGATGAAGGTGTCGTAGTTCATCGCGTACTCCCTTGCGATCGCGGCGGCGCCTGCGGGTACCCGCGGCGGCGGCGGGGAAACGACGCCGCCTTTCCTCTGCCGGGCGGGCGTGACCGGCCGGCGGACGGGTAACCGCCGCCGGTCGTCACCACACCCGATGCCCGAGGGAGCCCACGCCATGGCGAGCTACGCCGACGTCCTGCAGTACCTGTCGAGCCTGGACTACCCGGCCGAGAAGGACGACGTGGTCCGCGAGGCCGAACGGGAAGGCGCCCCGCCGGACGTGCTGAAGGCGCTGCGCGCCCTGCCGCCTGTCGACTACGCCAACGGGACCGAGGTGGCCCGGTCGGCGGGTATCGAGGCAGCCCCCGAGGTCGGCCCCGCCCAACGGGCCGAGCAGGCCCGGGACAAGAAGCACAACCGGGTCTCGCAGCACCTGCGCGGCATCTGACCCAGCGGTGACGCCCACAGCCCGGCGACGGGGTCGTCACCGATGACCTACACCGGTGGCCCGTCCCGGCCGGTGGAGGTGCGCTTCCCCGCCGCGCGGCAACTCGCCGTGGTGGCGGTCGTCGGCGTCGTCGTCGGCTGCGCATTCGCGCTCGTGCTACCGCTGCCGCTCGCCGCGCTCGCCGGCTGGGACGTGGGCGCTCTGAGCTGGCTCGTACTGGTCTGGCACAAACTCTGGCCGATGGACGCCGAGCGGACCGCCCAACTGGCCGTCCACGAGGACCCGAACCGGGCGATCCGGGACGCCCTGCTCCTCGTCGCCTGCCTGGCCAGCCTGCTGGCCGTGGGGTTGGTCGTGGCCAGCGCCCAGAGCGCGCCACCCGGGCTGACCCGCGAGCTGCACAGCGGCCTGGGCGTGCTCAGCGTGGTGCTCTCCTGGTTCGTGGTGCACACCGTGTTCGCCGCCCGGTACGCCCGGATCTACTACACCGGCCCGGACGGCGGGGTGAACTTCAACCAGCCCGAACCGCCCCGCTACTCCGACTTCGCGTACGTCGCGTTCACCATCGGGACGACGTTCCAGATCTCCGACACCAACCTGACCAGCAACGAGATGCGTCGTACGGTGCTGCGGCACTCGATGGTGTCGTACCTGTTCGGCGCGTTCATCATCGCGGTGACCGTGAACCTGCTGGCCGGTCTGGCCAAGTGACGTCTGGCGGGGCCGACCACGCTGGCCCCGGAGCGCGACACGGGGCGGGGTCGATCGAAGGGCCGGGACAGGCGGGCGCCCCTGGTCACGAACCGCGACCCAGGGCGCCACGCAAGCCTGCCCAGGCGGTGAACCGCATCCGAACCGGTCGCGGTCACCAGGCGGTGGAGGCCCGCCCGAACCGAGCGGCCAGCACTGCCGGGTACAACCATACGACAGAACATCCTCCGTTTGGTCAGAATTCGAGGAAGTGTGGGCCAGGGCACGTCACGACCGACCGGCCACCTCCGCGTACCGGTGCTCCAGGTCGACCCGGGCCAACGCCCCCACCAGCCAAGCCAGCTGCTCCGACTCGCCGGTCGCGAGGCCGGCCAGGTCCTCCGCCGACCTGCCCAGCCCGAGCCGACGTGCGGCAGCCAACGCCCGCCGGTCGGCGACCGGGGCCACCTCCCGCCACAACGCCTGCGCCTCGCGGAGGAACAGGTCGACGACCTGGTCGTCCACGCCCGGAAGCTCGGCGAGCAGCCGCCGCTCCCGAACCGGGTCGTGGTGCGCCACCGCCCGCAACCGGCGCAGGTCACCGCGGTACCGCTCGACCACCGTCCGGGCCAGGTCACCAAGCACATCAGCGAGCGCTGTCACGTCACCACGCTGGCCACTGGCGCGCAGCACCCGGACCCGGTCCTCATGCAGCGAACGAGCCAGCCGGGCCGCGCTGTCCCAGCCCTCGTCACGCAACGCCAGCCCCGCGTCCACCGCCCGCCGGAAGTCACCACGACGGGCGAGCAGCACCGAGAGACAGACCACCTGGAACAGGCTCGCCGGGTTGTTGGTGACCCGGAACCCGTACTGCTCGGCGAAGCCCCGCCCGCCCCCGGCGAGCCGACGCGCCAGACGTTTACGGTCCGCCATCGGAGTAATCAAACTGGTCGCCATCCCCACGACTACCCAAGCCCCAACCCCCCATGCCCCCGCCCCCGCCTGGCCCGGCCCCGGCCCGGCCCGGCCCGGCCCGGCCCGGCGATCTTGCAGTTTCTGTGGGGCAGAAGCCCGCAGGACGGACATTCCGGCAACCGAAACTGCAAGATCGACGAGGTGCGGGGCGCGTCAGCCGTGCAGGCCGCCGGTGCGGTCGCGGGCCTTGAGTCGGGTGGTGGGCAGGGCGGGTGCCGGCAGCGGCGGCGCCGAGTCGTCGGCGACCACACCGAAGCGTCCGTCGCCGTCCATCCAGTCCTCCCGGGCGGCGGCGATCTCCTCGTGCGAGCGGCCGACGAAGTTCCACCACATCACCAACGGCTCCTCGAACGGCGCACCGCCCAGCAGCAGCAACCGGGCCCCCGCCCCGCCACGCACGGTCAGTTCCCGGCGGCCCGAGCCCAGATACAGCAGCGCCCCCGGCTCGAACCCGACCCCGGCCGCCTCCGCGGACCCGGACATCGCCAGCACGGCGTACTCGAAGTCGGGCCGCAACGACATCGTCGCCGGCGTCGTGCCGCCCAACTCCATCTGCACGCCCACCAGCGGGGTGTGCACCACCGCCGGTGACCGCTCCCCGGTGAACTCGCCGACCAGCAGGGTGACGTCCACGTCGCTGTCGCGCCAGCGCGGCAGGTCGGCGTGGTGTGCGAAGTCGGCCGCTCCGGCCCGCGCCGGGTCCGGTAGCGCCACCCAGAGCTGCACGCCGTGCATCACTGGCGGATGGGTGGCCGGCGAACGCTCCGAGTGGGCGATGCCGTTCCCGGAGGTCATCACGTTCAGCTGACCGGGCACGATCGGCTGCACGTTGCCGAGGCTGTCGCGGTGCAGAATCTCACCGTCGAGCAGCCAGGTCACCGTCTGCAGACCGGTGTGCGGGTGCGGCGGCACCTCCATACCGGGGCGCTGCGCCACGTCGTCCGGGCCGAAATGGTCCACGAAACACCACGCGCCCACCATCCGTCGGGCCCGCTGCGGAAGCAGCCGCCGGACCGTGGTGTAGCGACCCAACGGCACGTCGTGGCCGGGCAACAACACACTGCCGGGATCGACGTCGGCCACGCCGGGCGGTCGGGTCTGCGCCAGCATCGATTCAGTACGCTCCACCGCCCGACTGTACGCGCACGCCCACCCTCGACCTCGGCGCTTCCATCCAGGACGGGCGGGGTTCACCAGCCCGTGGCCGTCGGGTGGCTGAGGCGGCCCGGCGCCGTTTCACCTGTTGCGGGAGGAGACCAGCACGCTGTTGGCGCCGGCGACCAGATCCAGGTACAGGCGCGCCGCGGATCGGTCCCAGCCCGGCGTACCCAGCACCGCGCCCGCGGCCACCCCATCCCAGCGGTCGTCGCGTACCACCACCGAGCCGGCGCCGACTCCCGCCCTGACCCGTACCGGAGTCTCCCCGGCGACCCGCACGTCGAGCTGGCTGGTCCCACCGGTCAGTCGTACGGTCAGGGTGCTGACGGGGCTGCCCGATCGCGGACCGGCGGGGCTGTCGGCGGCCTTGATCGGTGGCAGGAGAATCTCGGTGCGGCTGGAGCCGCCGGCGAGTTCCACGCCCCGCAGTCGCGCTCGGGTGAGGTCCAGCAGTTGACTGCTCACCCCGCCCACGAGGTGCAGACGCCAGTTGACCCGCTCGTTGAGCAACACCCGTACGGCGCGCGGCCCCCGCGTACCGGAGCCCACGAGGCCAAGTCGCACGGTCTCCCCCCGCACCGTCGGTCGGCCCGTCACCGCCGAGCCGGCCGGGGTGCTGATCCGGTACAGGTCATCGCCCAGACCGGCCACCCGCAGCTCGAACGAGGACAACCCGTCCGCGAGGACGAAGGTGCCCCGCTGCCGACCCGCCAGCGGCGCTGTCAGCACGTGCTCTGCGGCGGCACCGCGCCGACCCCCAGCCGCGCCTGGCCCGGCGGTACCCTCCGAACGGCCGCCGGGAGTGTCGTCGGGCCGCGCGTCTTCCGGGGGAGCCCCGTCGGAGCCGGTGCCGTCCGGGCCCGTGCCGTCGGGTTGGCTGGAGTAGGTCATGCCGAGGCGGTCGGGGTCGGCGACGATCACGGCCACCGCCGCCGCACCCAGGAGCAACACGACGGCAGCCGCAGCCGCCAACAGGCGGGCACCGGTGGACCACCGTCGTGGTGCGGCCTCACCCGAGGGCTCCGGCTCCGACCCCGGTTCCCGACCCACGCCGTACCCCACTGCGGCCATGTCTCTGTCCCTCCGCCGGTCCCCGCCGAGGGGTACGTCCCCGCCAGCCGATCGGATCACACGTCGCCCGCCCGACGGCAGCAGAAAGACCGCTGGCCGGCACCCCGGGTTGCGGGTGCCGGCCAGCGGTCGGTGCCGTGCTGTGGTCCTGCCGTGCTCTGGTGCGGATCGTGCTGTGCCGCGGGTCAGCTGTTCCAGTACTGGCCAACCAGGTCGGCGGCCTGCTGCTCCCACTGGGCGTAGGCGTCCGGGTAGGCCGAGACCTGCACGGTCTGCGCGGCGTCGGTCAGGGCCATGTCCTGCCACCCGTCGACCTGCTTGAGGCCCTTGAGGAACGCGGTCGTCGAGTACTCGGGGTCGGTGATCTGCTCCGGGGTGCCCCAACCCGAACTCGGGCGCTGCTGGAACAGGCCCAGCGAGTCGTGGTCGTTCATGTCACCCAGGTGACCCAGGTTCTCCAGCTTGGACTCCTGCAGGCTCGTCGCGATCGAGATGACCGCCGCCCGCTCCGGCAGGCCCGCCTTCTTCGTCGCGGCGATGATCGCCTTGACGTTCGCGGTCTGCTCGTCGTTGAGGGTGATGTGCGACTGCTCGCCCTGGGTACCGTGCGGGATCAGCTTGCTGGCGTCGGGCTTGTCGGCCTGTACCGCCATGGCGACGGGCTTGGTGTCGACCGGGTTGGCCACGTGCGCGATCGGACCGGCGAACACACCACCGGCGAACGCGAGACCAGCAACAGACAGCACGCTCTTACGCATGATCGTGTTCATGGGGGTAGCTCCTTCGGGGGTAAGGACACCCGCACACGTACGGGTGTGAGCACCTCGTCCGGCGCTGCACTTTCAAGGGGAAAGTCTGAGGGGGTGACGCCCGTCGGGCGTCGCGCCGGCGACCTCACGGGCGGGGGCTCGTGGCGCCGGGTCCATGTGTAACCACCGGCGGGCCGGGGTCATTCCGGGGTTTGGCCCATCCGTTCGGCACCCTCGTGGAGGCGGTGCCGGTCGTGGGGGTTGTAACGACCGCGGCGGGGCTGGCATTCCAACCTGCCGAACCCGACATCCCGTGCCGGACCCCGCGTCCGCAACCTCGCGTGGGCGAGCCGAGGGGATCGGGCTAGCGGGTCGTGGTGCTGCGATCGTCAGGGTGTGTAACGACCCCGGCCCGGCCAACATTCCGGCCCCCGGGTGCGCCCCGACACAACGCAGAATGCCACAAAGCCGACATAACGATCACGATCCGCGCCCGTAGACGGCGGACACCGGACGCAGAGGAACCGGACGCTAGGGGCGGTCTTGGGCTGTCAGGCGGGAGCGCACCTTTGCGGCGCAGGCGTCCAGGGTTGCCTGTGCGTCCAGCCCCAGACTTTCGATGGCCACCAACGCGGTGAAAGCGACGTCGGCCAGCTCCGCCGCGACGTCCTCGCGGGTGTGGGTGACGCCCTTGCGCGGATTCTGCCCGAGCAGACCGATCCAGGCGGCCGAGGCCTCCCCCGCCTCTTCGGTGAGCTTGAGGATGCGGCAGGTCAGTTCGGTCTGCCCGGTGCCGTTCGCCGCGTCCAGCCAGCCGCGCGACGTTCGGGCCGCCTCCCAGATCGACTCGTCCACGGCTGTCAGTCAACCCGATCGGCCCACCGACTCGAACGTCCGGGTACGGCTGGACAGCCTGTTGACCGGCTGATCAGCGTATCCATTGACACGTGTCGACGGCAGTTCTAGGTTCAGGACGCTACCGGCCGGTAGGCATCCGTCCCGCTGGTCGCCCCCGGGCGACACCCGTCCGATGGGGAGCACCGATGCTGTCCACACCCGTTCGCACCCTGCGCCGACTGCTCGCCACCACCGTGACGATGACCCTCGCACTCGGTCTGGTCGGTGCCGCGCCGGCCACCGCCACCGGCCGCGACGCGAGGGGCGGTGAGCCGCTACCCGGCTACACCATCGAGAATCCGCCGTTGGCCCCGCTGGTCGTGGACGGCAGGCCGACGACGGTACGCCAGGGCGTGCACCGGCACGCCGGGTACATCATCGAGGTCCCCGCCCGGTGGAACGGCGACCTGGTGTTGTGGGCGCATGGTTACCGCGGTCAGGGCACCGTGCTCTCACCGGAACCGCCGGGCTTCGGGCTTCGCCAGCGCCTCCTGGAGCAGGGGTACGCCTGGGCGTCATCGTCGTACGACCGTAACGGCTTCCACATCCGCTCGGGGGTGACGGGCACGAAGGATCTCGCCGACCACTTCGGGCGGACGGTCCGCCGGCCGCAGCACACCTACATCGCCGGGGTGTCGATGGGTGGTTACGTGATCGGGCGTTCGCTGGAGCAGTATCCCGGCTTCTACGACGGCGGGTTGCCGATGTGCGGGGTGCTCGGCGATCAGACGCTGTTGGACTTCTACCTGGACTACAACCTGGTGGCGCAGACGCTCGCCGGGGTGCCCGCCTACCCCACGCCGGCTGACTACCTGACGAACGCGGTGCCCCGCATCCAGGTGGCGCTCGGCCTGGCCGGGCTGACCCCCACCGGGCCGGACACCACCACGGACCGGGGCAAGCAATTGCGGGCGATCACGGTGAACCGTTCCGGCGGGCCCCGCCCGGGTGCGGACGCGGCGTTCGCGCTCTGGAAGGACTTCCTCTTCTCGATCAGCGTGCCCACCGGGACCGGCGACTCCCCCGCGCAGCGGCCCGGGCAGCTCTCCACCAACCTGCTCACCCGCTACGCCCCGAACAGCCCGGTCAACGTCAACGCGACGGTGCGGCGGGTCGCCCCGGAGAACGTCTGGCAGCGGCTCCTGCCGACGCTGACCGAGGTGCCGCAGATCGCCGGCCGTCCGAGCGCGCCGGTGCTCAGCCTGCACGGTCTCGGTGACCTGTTCGTGCCGTTCAGCATGGAGCAGGCGTACGCCACAGATGTGGCGCGGCACGGTCGCAGCAAGCTGGTGGTGCAGCGGGCGATCAGAACGACGCAGCACTGCGAGTTCACCCCGGCCGAGGCCGGCACCGCCTGGGACGATCTGGTGTCCTGGGTACGCACCGGCAAGCGCCCGTCCGGCGACACCGTGACCGACCCGACGGTGGTGGCCCGACCCGACTACGGCTGCCGGTTCAGCGACCGGGACGCGTACGGGGCCGGGGTCGGGACCCGCCGCCTCTACCCGGCCTGCTGAGGGCACGACGACGCCGGCCGGCCCCTGAACGGGACCGGCCGGCGCGGGGACGTGCGGGTGTCACCAGAGCTGCTGGACGATGTCCGCCGCCTGCTCCTCCCACTGCGCGTACGCGTAGGGGAAGGCGGAGACCTGCACGGTCTGCGCGGCGGTGGTCAGCGGCAGGTCCTGCCAGCCGCCGACGTTCTTGAGTGCGCTGAAGAACGCCGTGGCGGCGTACTCCGGGTCGGTGATCTGGTCGGGCGTGCCCCAACCGGACGACGGACGCTGCTGGAACAGGCCCTGCGAGTCGTGGTCGTTGTACGCGCCGAGGTGGCCGAGGTTGTACAGCTTCGACTCCTGGAGCGACGTGGCGACGCCGATCACCGCGCCCCGGTCCCCGACGCCGGTCTTCTTGGCGGCGTCGACGATGGCCCGGGCGTTGGCCAGTTGCGCGTCGTCGAGGGGTACGCGCGACTGGGCGCCCTCGATGCCGTGCGGGATCAGCTGGGCGCGGCTCGGCTTGCCCGCCGGCGGCTTGCCGGTGGCGGAGCCGG
This sequence comes from Micromonospora sp. NPDC003944, assembly GCF_053605225.1. Classification (NCBI taxonomy): domain Bacteria; kingdom Bacillati; phylum Actinomycetota; class Actinomycetes; order Micromonosporales; family Micromonosporaceae; genus Micromonospora; species Micromonospora sp. NPDC003944. Next base: position 64,161 of record NZ_JBSGIV010000017.1, on the reverse strand, counting down.
TGGTGAGACCCGACTCGACGGGCTGTTCGTCCGGGTTTGCGGAGGTGGCGGCCTTGCCGGTGGCGAGGTCGATGGCGGCGACGGCGCCCTGGTGCGGTCCGGAGGTGACCGGGGCGGCGGCTGCGGTCGGCGCGAGTGCCAGACCGCCGAGGGCGGCCACACCCGCCACACTCAGCGCGGTCTTGCGGTACGAGTCCTTAGCGATGGCGGGGAGCCATCGAGTGAAGTCGGCCTTCACGATGGTTGCCCTTTCGATCGTGCGGAGCGCTCCGGGGTGAACGCGCCTCGGGAGATGACCGCGGAAAGGGTTTGGGCTTCGGCGGTACGGGGGACACAACCGGGTTCACGTGTCGGGCATTCCGGAAATGCCGCAGGGGCAGTCCGATGCGGTCCCGGTCACGGCACCACCTCGGACATCGCGGCCCTCTACGGAACAGACGGTGAGGACCGTGACGGAGGGTGTTTCAGGCGCCGGAGGTCACAGGGGACGTGGTGCGTATAGGTAAGCAGAGCAAAGGGAACGTGCGAGGCGGGTTGGGTGGGGACTGGGCGGCTTGTCGTTACCGGGCCCTAACGGCCTGGCGCGGGCGCACCGACCGGGGCCTTGCCGATCGGGCCATGGACTCAGCCGTCGGTGTCACGCCCAGAATCGGCGGCCCGCGTCCCGGCCTGCTCGTCCGGCCGGAGGAGTTCCTGGAAGACGGTGATGTGCAGGCCAGCGGGGGCGTCGAGGCGGGAGTTGAGCGACTGCCACGGCGTGCGTGTCGGCGGCGCGACCTCGCTCGCCCCGGCGGCCACCAGGCGGGCGGTCGTCGCTTCCGCGTCGTCCACCTCGAAGGCCACCCGGATGCGTGGCGCGACCTGCCGACCCACCTCGACCTCGTCGATCAGGCGTTTCTGTGCCGGGCTGGCGATCTCCAGGGTGGCGCGGCCGGCGTCCAGGATCACCACCCGGGCGTCCCCCTCGCTGGTGAACGCCGCCTCCTCCGGCAGGCCCAGCGCGTCGCGGAAGAACGCGACGGCGGCCTCGTGGTCGGCGGCCTCCACCACGAGGCGCAGCTGACGGACGACTGGCCTGGGCGGGTCGGCGGTCATGAGCACGATCCTAGCCCCAGGGCCGTCGGGTTCAGTGGCCCCGCGCCAGCCACTCCTGCAGGTGCGGGGCCTCCGCGCCGATCGTCGTGTCGTCGCCGTGGCCGGTGTGCACGACCGTCTCCGCCGCAAGGGTCAGCAGGCGGGTACGGATCGAGTGGACGATGGTGTCGAAGTCGCTGTACGAGCGGCCCGTCGCGCCCGGCCCACCGGCGAAGAGCGTGTCGCCGGTGAAGACCACACCCAGCTCCGGTGCGTGGAAACTGCACGCGCCGGGGCTGTGCCCGGGGGTGTGCAGCACCCGCAGCGTAGTGCCGGCCACCTCGACGACCTGCCCGTCGTGCAGCTCGCCGTGGGGTGGCAGCTGCGGGTGGACCATGTCCCAGAGGACCCGGTCGGCGGCGTGCAGCAGCACCGGCGCACCGGTGGCCTCGGCCAACTCGGGCGCCACCCGCACGTGGTCGTCGTGGGCGTGGGTGGCCAGGATCGCCCGGACCCGCCGGTCGCCCACCAGGGCGAGGATCGCCGCCACGTCGTGCGGCGCGTCCAGGACGACGCACTCGCGGTCGTCACCGACAACCCAGACGTTGTTGTCCACGTCGAACGTCTGCCCGTCCAGCGAGAACGTGCCCGAGGCGACCGTCCGGTCCACGCGGGCGGTCATCAGAACACCACCACCGAGCGGAGCACGTCGCCGTGGTGCATCCGCTCGAACGCCGTCTCGACCTGGTCGAGCGCGATCTCCTCGGTGACGAACGCGTCGAGGTCGAGCCGCCCCTGCAGGTACAGCTCGGTGAGCATCGGGAAGTCGCGGCTGGGCAGGCAGTCGCCGTACCAACTGGACTTGAGGGCACCGCCGCGCCCGAAGACGTCCAACAGCGGCAACTCGACCTGCATCTGCGGGGTCGGTACGCCGACCAGCACCACGGTGCCGGCCAGGTCGCGAGCGTAGAACGCCTGCTTCCACGTCTCCGGGCGGCCCACCGCGTCGATCACCACGTCGGCGCCGAAGCCGCCGGTGGCGGCACGGATCGCGTCGATCGGGTCGGTCTCGGAGGCGTTCACGGTGTGCGTGGCGCCGAACGCGCGGGCCCAGTCGAGCTTGCGACCGTCGGTGTCCACCGCGACGATCGTGGTGGCACCGGCGAGGACCGCACCGGCGATCGCCGCGTCCCCGACGCCGCCGCAGCCGATCACTGCGACCGAGTCGCCCCGGGTGACGTTTCCGGTGTTCATCGCCGCGCCCAACCCGGCCATCACCCCGCAGCCGAGCAGACCGACGGCGGCGGGTCGGGCCGCCGGGTCCACCTTGGTGCACTGACCGGCGTGCACCAGGGTCTTCTCGGCGAACGCGCCGATGCCGAGCGCCGGGGCGAGTTCGGTGCCGTCGGTGAGGGTCATCCGCTGCTTCGCGTTGTGGGTGTTGAAGCAGTACCAGGGCCGACCCCGACGACAGGCACGGCACACCCCGCAGACCGCCCGCCAGTTGAGCACCACGAAGTCGCCCGGGGCGACGTCGGTGACGCCCTCACCGACCTGCTCGACGATGCCCGCGGCCTCGTGCCCGAGCAGGAACGGGTACTCGTCGTTGATGCCGCCCTCGCGGTAGTGCAGGTCGGTGTGGCAGACCCCGCACGACTGGATCCGGACGATCGCCTCACCGGGCCCGGGATCGGGCACCACGATGGTGGTGACCTCGACCGGCGCTCCCTTGCTGCGGGAGATGACTCCCCGGACTTCCTGGCTCACTTCGCCTCCCGCTGGTGGTCTCTGGCGAACCTACCGCGACCACCACGGCCAGCCCAGCCGGCCCGGCGGGTTATCGCGGGCGGTCCGGGGTACGCGGGCCGCATTCGACAACGGCCACCGGGGAGTGACAATGAAACTCGCGCACCTGCCGCTGCGGCTCAGCATCGGCGCGTACTTCCTCAACTCGGGTCTGGAGAAACGGAACCTGGAGGGCGCCGCCGCGGAGACCATGCACGGGATGGCGGTCACCGCCGTGCCGCAGCTGGGCCAGTTCGAGCCGGGGCGCTTCGCGAAGCTGCTGGCGTACTCGGAGGTCGCCCTGGGGGCCGCGCTGATCGCGCCGTTCGTGCCGGCGCCGCTGGTCGGGCTCGGTCTGACCGCGTTCGGTGCGGGCCTGGTGCAGCTGTACCTCAAGACACCCGGGTTGCGGGAACCCGGCAGCATCCGGCCGAACCAGCAGGGCGCGGGCCTCGCCAAGGACGTCTGGCTGGTCGGAGCGGGGCTGACCCTCGTTCTGGAGGGGCTGACCCACGGCCGTCGGCGGCGCCGCTGAGCCAGGTCTGAGGAACCCAGTTGACCGCCTCGCGTTCGGTGCGGCCGTTCTACCGGCCGATGCGACCTCGTCGCCGCGACGAGCCGCACCGCGCCGCCACCCCACTGGAACTCTTCTTCGACCTGTGTTTCGTGGTGGCGGTCGCCCAGGCGGCGAGCAGTCTGCACCACGACGTCGCCGAAGGTCACCTCCGGCACGCGGTGGTCAGCTACCTGATGGTCTTCTTCGCGATCTGGTGGTCGTGGGTGAACTTCACCTGGTTCGCCTCGGCCTACGACACCGACGACGACGTCTACCGCATCACCACGTTGGTGCAGATCAGCGGAGCGTTGATCCTGGCGGCCGGGGTGCCGCGGGCTTTCACCGACGGCGACTTCACCGTCATCACCTACGGGTACGTGGTGATGCGGCTGGCGGCTGTCGTGCACTGGAGCCGCGCGGCGGCCGGCGACCCCGGGCACCGTCCGGCGGCGCGCCGCTACGCGATCGGCGTGAGCGTGGTGCAACTCGGGTGGCTGCTGCGGCTGTTGCTGCCCGCCGAGTGGGGCCTGGCGTCGTTCGTGCTGTTGGTGCTGGCCGACCTGCTGGTGCCGGCGGTGGCCGAACGTCCCGGAATGACCCCGTGGCACCCCCGACACATCACCGAACGGTATGGGCTGTTCACCCTCATCGTGCTCGGCGAGACGGTCCTGGCCATCTCGATGGCGATCCAGACCGGGCTCGACGCCGGGGAGCACCGGCTGTGGTCGCTCGCGGCGGCCGGCGCGGTCATCGTGTTCGCGCTCTGGTGGCTCTACTTCGACCGGCCGATCGAGGCACCCGACCGGATGCCGTACTCCCTGATCTGGGGTTATGGCCACTACCTGGTCTTCGGGGCGATCGCTGCGGTCGGTGCCGGCCTGGGCGCGACTGTGGACGTCGAACGGCACCTCGCGCACATCTCCGAGGTCACCGCCGGGTACGCGGTGGCCATCCCGATCGCGGTCTTCCTGCTCACGGTGTGGGTGCTGCACGTACGCCGGCACCAGCACGGCGCGGTGGTCGTCGCCTTTCCGGTCGTCGCGCTGCTGGCGCTGCTCGCGCCGCTCGGCCCGGCCCCGGTGTACGTGCTAGCGGCGCTGCTTGTCGCTCTGGTGACGGTGACGGTGCTGGTACGCCGCCGCGACGTCGGGCCCAACGCGACGGTTGCCGGCCCGGCCTGACTGCGGTCACGCCACCTCGCGGGCCACACCTCGGTTCAGGCCGGTGACCAGGAGCCGGTTGTACGAGGCCGGCATGACCCGGGCCAGCAGGTCGGGCAGCTTCGCCGACCAGCCGATCAACACCCGGCCGCGACGCCGCTCGACGCCGCGCAGGATCACCTCGGCTGCCCGCTCCGGCGCGATGGTCAGCAGCTTCTCGAACTGCGCCCGCCCGGCCGCGTACTCGTCGTGCGAGACGCCACTGCCGATCCGGGCGTTCTCGGTGATCCGGGTGCGGATGCCGCCGGGGTGCACCGAGGTGACCCCGATGCCGTCGTCGACCAGCTCGTGGCGCAGCGCTTCGGTGAAGCCGCGTACGGCGAACTTGCTCGCCGAGTAGGCGGTCTGCCCGGCGGGCGCGATCAGCCCGAACAGGCTGGAGATGTTGACCAGGTGCGCGCCCGGCTCGGCGCGGAGGGTGGGCAGCAGCGCGTGGGTCAGCTGCGCCACGGCCCGGAAGTTGACCTCGATGACCCAGCTGAACTCGTCGAACGTCACCTGGTCGAACCGGCCGCCGAGGCCCACCCCGGCGTTGTTGACGAGCAGGCGTATGCGCGGGTGCCGGTGGCTGATCTCCGTGGCCACCTGGGCGGTGGCGGTCTGGTCGGCGAGGTCCACGAGGTACGTGGCGAGCCGACGATCCGGGTGGTCGGCGCGGATCGCGGCGGTGACCGCGTCCAACCGCTCGGCGTCGCGGTCCAGCAGGACGAGGTCGCTGCCGCGGCGGGCCAGCGCGTGGGCCAGCGCGGCGCCGATGCCGCTTGCCGCCCCGGTGACCACTGCTGTCGCGCCGGCGAAGTCGAACCTCTGCACGCTCCTGCTCCTCTGCTGACGGGTCACCGGCGCTCGGACGCGACGGGACGCCTGGGGTTGCGGGGAGCGGTCACCTCGCCGGCGCGGGAGAACCGCACCCCCTCGTCGGTGAGCCGGCCGTGCCGCATCAGCAACACGTCGCGGGGGTAGTTCTGGTGCAACCGCCACGGCGCGGTCGCACCCTGCTTGGGCAGCGTGTCGACGGCGCGCAGCACGTAGCCCGAGCGCAGGTCGATCAGCGGCACCCGCTCGGCGTCGGGCGGTGGGAGTGGGGTCACGACCTGCTGGCCGGTGCGGTCCAGGTGCCGCAGCAGTCGGCAGACGTAGCCGGCGACCAGATCGGCCTTGAGTGTCCACGACGCGTTGGTGTAGCCGAGGGTCAACGCGAAGTTCGGCACACCGGAGAGCATCATGCCCTTGTAGGCGACGGTGTTCGGCAGGTCGACGTCGACGCCGTCCACGCGCAGTGTCAGACCGCCGAGGGCGAGCAGGTTGAGCCCGGTCGCGGTGACCACGATGTCGGCGGGAAGCTCCACCCCGGAGGCCAGCCGGACACCGTGCGCGGTGAAGGTGTCGATGGTGTCGGTGACCACCGACGCGGTGCCGTCGCGCACGGCCGTGAACAGGTCGCCGTCGGGCGACACGCAGAGCCGCTGGTCCCAGGGGTCGTAGCGGGGTGAGAAGTGCCTGTCGACGTCGTACCCCACCGCGAGCCGGCGTCGCGCGGCCCGGCGCAGCACCCGCCGCACCAGGCCGGGCGCACGCCGGCTGAGCTGGAAGGTGGCGGTGGACAGCAGCACGTTCTTGGCGCGCACCACCGAATACGCGACCGTCGCCGGCAGCCAGCGCCGCACCGCGTCGGCCAGCCGGTCGCGGGCCGGCAACGCCAGGATGTACGTCGGTGAGCGCTGGAGCATGGTCACGTGCGCGGCTCGCCGCGCCAACGCCGGCACCAGGGTGACCGCGGTGGCCCCGCTGCCGAGCACCACCACCCGCTTGCCGGTGTGGTCGAGGTCGTCGGGCCAGTGCTGCGGGTGCACCAACCGCCCGGCGTACGCGTCGACGCCGGGCAGGGGTGGGGTGTGACCCTCGTCGTAGCGGTAGTAGCCGGCGCAGGCGAAGAGGAACGAGCAGGTCAGCACCACGGTTTCGGCGGTGTCGGTGCGCTGGGCGTGCACCGTCCAGTGGGCGGTGTCGCTGTCCCACTCGGCGCGCAGCACCCGGTGCCGGAAGCGGATGTGCCGTGGCACGTCGTACTCCCGGGCGGTTTCCCGCACGTACTCCCGGATGGTCGTGCCGTCGGCGATGGCCTTCGGCGCGGTCCACGGCTTGAACGAGTAGCCGAGGGTGAACATGTCCGAGTCGGAGCGGATGCCCGGGTAGCGGAACAGGTCCCAGGTGCCGCCGATGGCGTCGCGTGCCTCCAGCACCGCGTACGTCTTGTCGGGGCAGTCACGACGCAGGTGGCAGGCGGCGCCGATGCCGGACAGGCCGGCACCGATGATCAGCACGTCGACGTGGTCGGAGGCCATCGGGTTCCTCCATCCGGGGCGGTGGTCGGACCCTAACACCGCACCCGGACGGCCGGGAGTGCCCTAGTGCGAGCGGGTGAAGGTCATGATCCAGTTGGTTTCCCAGGTCTGCTCGCCGTCGACCGAGAACGCCTGCTCCCAGCGCGCGGTGGTGGCGCTGATGTCGGACCAGATGAACCGGCACCGGACGGGACGCCCCTCGTGCTGGTCGTCGGCGTAGAAGCGGCCGACCCCGTCGACGAAGCGGCCCACCATCGGTGGCTGCCCCAGCACCCCGGTGTCGCTGCTCATCCAGTAGATCGACCACTCCTGCCGGGCCGGGTCGAAGATCCGGACCGTGGCGCCGGCGGAACCCTTGGTGGGGAAGGTGATCTCGTCGAAGTGACCGCCGCCGGCGAAGAAGCCGTGCGCCACCGACACCCCCGGAAACTCCTCCCACTCGTCGGAGCCGACAAGCCGCTTGCGCAGCCGCCGGTTGACGACGTTCCAGGTGCCCACAAAGAAGTCGAAGTCGCCCATCAGCGGCCCACCGGCCCTTCCGCTCGAAATGCCATGCCGGGACGGTACAGGCGGTCTCCTGACAACTAGTGTCAGTGGAGTGCGGGCTTCTCGACTTGTCTCCCTCCTGTTGCTGCTCCAGTCGCACGGGCGGATGACCGCCGCGCAGCTCGCCGAGCGGTTGACCGTCTCTCCCCGCACCATCTACCGGGACGTCGAGTCGCTGCACGCCGCTGGCATCCCGCTCTACGGAGAGGCCGGGCACGCCGGCGGCTACCAGCTTGTCGACGGCTGGCGGACCCGGCTGACCGGGCTGACCGCCGAGGAGGCCGACCGGCTGTTCCTCGCCGGGCTGCCCGGCCCCGCCGGCGAGCTGGGCTACGGCGACGTGGTCGCGGCGCTGCAACTCAAGCTGCACGCCGCGCTCCCCGCGCCGCTGCGTGACCGGGCGACCCGACTGCAACAACGCTTCCACCTGGACACTCCCGGGTGGTACGCGGACGGCGACGCCTCCCCCGAGCTGGCCCGCACGGCCGAGGCGGTGTGGCGGCAGCACCGCGTCGAGGTGCGCTACCGCGGCTGGAACGGCGAGGTGACCCGCGTTCTGGAGCCGTACGGCCTGGTACTCAAGGGCGGCCGTTGGTACGTGGTGGCCGACCAGCCCGGCCGGGGCGCGCCGGCGACCTACCGAGTCAACCAGATCCTCGCGCTGACCCCGCTGGCGCAGGAGTTCGACCGACCCGCCGACTTCGACCTGCCGTCCTGGTGGCGGGCGCACGTGGTGCAGTTCCGAGCACGGCTGCACCGCGACGAGGCGCACGTCCGGCTCTCCCCGGCCGGGCGGGAGCGACTGCGCGAGATCGGCAGCGATCCGGTGGTGACCGCGATGGATGCCAGCGCCGGGCCACCGGACGCACGGGGTTGGGTGACAGCGGTGCTGCCGATCGAGTCGCTCACCCATGCCCACGGTGAGCTGCTGCGCCTCGGCGCCGACGTGGAGGTGCTGGCCCCGGCGGCGCTGCGCGAACGGCTCGCCGCCACGGTGGCCGGGCTCGCCGCGCTCTACTCCCCCACCTGAGCAGCCCCGACCCTCTCCACAGTGGAAGGGTCGGGTGCGTCGGTTGTCGGCACGGTGTGCCACCCTGGGACGGTCATCGATGGTCACCGGAGGTGAGGGTCACGTTACGGCTACGCGCACTTGTCGCCGTCCCCGGCACCGGGCCGGTGACCCTCGACGTTCCCGCCGGCACGCTCGCCGCCCTGGTGGCGCCGCCCCGGTTCGGCACCGCGGTGGCCCGAGTGCTGGCCGGGCTGGCCTCGCCGGTGACCGGGCGCGTCCTCGTCGGCGAGCGGGACGTCACCGGCCTGCCGCCGCCCCGCCGCCAGATCGGCTACGTGCCGGCCGGTGGCGCGCTGCTGCCGCAGCTCACCGTGCGGCGCAACATCGAGTACGGCCAGCGCAAACGCGAACGGGTGCACGAGGTGGCCAACGACTGGACGGCCACCGTGGTCGACCGGCTCGAGCTGGCGTTCTCCCTCGCCCTGCTGCCGCACCAGATCTCCGCCGCCCAGCGGTTCCGGGTGGCGCTCGCCCGGGCGGCGGCCTGCCTGCCCGAGGTGCTGGTGGTCGACCTGCCGGCCGGTTCGGCCGGCGACAGCCGCCTCGGTGACCTGATGCCCCGGCTCTCGCCACCGGACGCTCCCGGGGTGGCGGTGCTGGTCTGCACCGCCGACCCGGGCACCCTGGCCGAGATACCGGTGCGGCACGAGCTGGTCACCGAGCCGAGCGAGGCCGCCCGATGACGCCGAACGCCCGCGTGAGTCGTCGTACGCTGCTGCGCGCCGCCGCCGCCGGCACCACCGCGCTTGCCGCCGGCTGCTCCGGCGGGACCCGGTCGGTGCAGGTCGCGGTGGTCTGGAGCACCAGCGAACTGGACCGGTTCCGCGAGGTCGTCGCCGGCTACCCCGCCCCCGTGCAGGTGGTCAGCGCCGGCAACGACATCGACGCGTTCCTGCGCGCCCGACACCTCGCCGGCACCAGCCCGGACGTGGCGATCCTGCCGCGCCCCGGCCTGGTCACCGAGTACGCCCAGCGCGGGTGGTTGAGCCCGGTGCGCGGGTCCACCGAGTACGCCGTCCCCGTCGGGCTGGGCGAGCTGCTGACGGTCGAGGGGCGGCGCTTCGGCGTCTGGGTCAAGGCGGCGCACAAGTCGCTGGTCTGGCACCTGCCCTCGATGCTGCCCGCGCCGCCGGCCGACTGGGACGCGCTGGTCCGGCGTACCCAGGAACTGGGCGCGCTCGCCCGGCGCGACGGCGGGCCGGCGCCCCTGGCCATCGGCGCCGCGGACGGCTGGGTGCTCACCGACTGGTTCGAGAACGTCCTGGCCGACGTGGCACCGGAGAGCTACCACACCCTGGCCCGCCCGGACGCCGACTGGCAGGGCGCCGCGGTGCGCGAGGCACTGGACCGGCTCGCCGGGCTCTGGAGCATCAACGGGGCGTTCGTCGGCGGTGGCCGTCGCGCCCTGCTCACCCAGTACGAGGAGTCGGTGATCCAGGTGGTGCACACGAAGCGGGCGGTGATGCTCGTCGGGGCCGACTTCACCGCCGACGTCGCCAACCCGTTCCAGCGCGGCCCGGAGGCACCTGTCACGTTCCGGTTCCCGGGCGCCCAGCCGGGTGGCGGCCCGCTGATCGTCGGTGGGGACGCGGCCGTGGCGTTCGCCGACGCCCGGGGCGGGGTCGAGCTTGTCGAGTGGCTCACCAGGGCCGACTCGTTCCAGCCGTGGCTACGTGCCGGCGGCTACCTGTCGCCCAACACCAACGTCGCGATCGGCAGCTATCGCGACCGCGTCGGCCAGCGCCTCGCCGAGGAGATGCGCGCACCCGGCACCCTCCGTTTCGACCTCTCCGACCAGTTGCCCGGCGCGTTCACCGGCTCGGACGGGGTCGGCATCTGGCGGATCATGCAGGGCTTCTTCGCCGACATCACCGACGGGGTCCGCGCCAGCGAGGCGATCCGCCGGGCCACCGGCCTGCTCGCCGCGGCGGCCCGCAGCACGGGGGGCGGCCGATGAGCCAGGTACGGGTCCTCGGCGAGCTGGCGGTCCTCGACGACGTCGGGCCGGCCCGGCGCGGTCGCGCGTACCCGGCGGCGGGGGCGACGTCGGCCCTGCTGCTGCCGGCCGCGGTGCTGCTCGGCGGGCTGGTGCTGTGGCCGGTGCTGCGGACCATGCACGCGAGCGTCACCACCGACGGCCGCTGGGTCGGCGTGGCGCACTTCCGGACCGCGCTCGCCGCCCCGGGCACCGGCGCGGTGGTCGGCCGTACGGTCCTCTGGGCCCTGCTGGTGCCGGCGGTGGTCACGGCGCTTGGTTATCTGCTCGCCGCGGCGTCCCGCCGTTCCCAGGAGGGCGGCCTGGTCCGGTTGATCCTCCTGGTGCCGGTGGCGTTGCCGCTCGTCGTCACGGGGGTCACCTTCCGGCTGATGTACGACCCGGACCCGACCCGGGGGCTGGCCACCCTGGTCGCCACCCGACTGACCGGCCGATCGGTCGAGGACGCGCCGCAGATACTCGGCCCGGGGATGGTCACCGTCGCGTTGATGTCGGCGTTCGTCTGGGCGTGGGTCGGGTTGGCGGTGCTGGTGTTCCGCTCCGCGCTGGACGCGGTGCCGCCGAGTCTCGCCGACGCGGTCCGCGCCTACGGCGGTAAGCGTCGCCACGTGCTGTGGGACGCGCAGTGGCGGCCCCTGCTGCTCCGCACCACCGCGGTGGTCTTCGCGTTGGTGGCGGTCGGCACCAGCCGCACGTTCGACCTCATCCTGGTGATGACCCCCGGCTCGGTCCGCGACGAGGCCTCCGTGCTCGCGCTGCGGATCTGGCAGACGTCCGGGGGCACCACCACCGGCGACGGGGCGGCGCTCGGCGTGGTGTGGCTGGTCGCGGTGATCGGCGGGATCATGGTGGCCGCGCTCTTCGTCCGGCAGGCCTGGCCTCCGCCGCGCGTCGAGGCGGCACCGGAGCCCACGCCGGTCGCCCCGCCCCGACGGGTGTTCCGGCTGCTCGCCGCGGGCGCCGCGATCGCCTGGCTGGTGCCGCTTGCGGTGCTTGTCGCCACGTCGGCGCACGGCAGGGTGGACGCCGCCGCGCGCGGTTGGTGGTCCGCGCCGCCGAGTGGTGAGTCCTACCGCGACCTGGTCACCGGCACCGAGCTGTGGCGCACACTGGGCTTCACCCTGCTGCTGGCGACCGCGGTGACCGCCACGGTGCTTGTGGTCGCGTTGCTTGCCGCGTACCCGCTGGCGTGGTTGACCGGGCCGGCCGCGCAGGCCACCGGGCTGCTGCTGCTGGCCGCCAGCGTGGTGCCGATCCAGGTCATCGCCGGGCCGGTCAACGAGGTGCTGGGTCTGGTGCTCTCCTCCGGCACGGCCCAGGGCCTGGCCCTGGTGCACATCGCGCTGGGGGTGCCGTTCGCGGTGCTGGTGCTGCGCAACGCGTTCGCCGACCTGCCGGTCGAGCAGGTCCGCGACGCCCGGTTGGGCGGCCGCCGGTGGTGGCACACCCTGCGTCGGTTGGCCCGGCACAACCTGTCGGCGGTGGTGGCGGTCTCGGTGCTGGAGTTCGTCCAGGTGTGGAACGACCTGGTGGTGGGGCGGCTGTTCAGCGCGTCGGGGTCCTCGCCGCTCGGGCCGTTCCTGGCCGAACAGACCCGCAGTTTCGTCAGCAACAGTGGCGCGCTGGCCGCCAGCTCGGTGCTCGCCTCGGTGCTGCCGGTGGTGCTCGTGGTCCTGTCCCGGCGGCACCTGGTCGCCGGGCTGGTCTCCGGCGGTGTGCGGTGACCGGGCCGGGTGGTGGGCGCGGCGGCTCGCGCTGGCCGGCGCTCATCGCGATCGGCGGCGTGGTCGGCAGCATCCTCGCCAACGTGGCCAGCAACCTGGCCGGCAATCTCCTCTCCGAGCTGGCGGCAAGCGTGCTCGGGCCGGCGACGATCGTCCTGGCCTCCGGCGGCGTCGTGGGTTACGTGGTGTACGAGGTGCGCCGCCGCCGCGCCGGGCGCGAGGTCGGCCCCGAGCCGACGGAGGTGCTCAGCATCCCGGCCACCGGGGCGCCCACCCTGCCGTACACGGCCGAGTTCACCGGGCGCGAGGAGCACGTCGACGCGGTGGTCGGGCTGCTGGCACGCGAGCACGCGGTGGCGGTCCTGGGCCGACGCGCGGTGGGCACCTCGGCGATCGCGGTGCAGGCCGCGAACCGCTGCCGGGAAGACTTCCCGGACGGGCAGTACTACCTGGACCTGCGGCGGCGGGGCCGCCCCCGATCGGCCCGGCAGGTGCTCACCGCGCTGGCCCGGATCCTGGGCACCACCCCGCCGACCTCCGGCCGGCCGGACGCGCTCGCCGTCGCCGCCGACGCGCTGCGCGGCCACCTCGACGGTCGCAAGATCCTTCTGGTGCTGGACAATGTCGACCGTCCCGACCAGGTCCGGCCTCTGTTGCCGCCGACGGCGCGCACCTGCCGCCTGCTCCTCGCCGGCCCTCCGGCGCTCGTCGGCCTGGCGGGCGTGGTCGCGCACTGGGTCGCCGAACCGGGCACGTCCGAGGCGGTGGAGCTGTTCGCGACGGCGGGCGGGGCCGCGCCCGCAGCCCGGGTCCGACGCGCCGACCCGCGTACCGACCCGGCGGTGTGCGCCATCGTCGACCTGTGCGGGCGGCAGCCGCGGACGGTCCGCGCACTCGGTTACCGCACCGCGCAGCACGGCTGGCGGCACTCCGACGTGCTGGACGCGCTGCGCCGGGCGGTGCAGACGCCACCGCACCAGCGGCTCCCCGTCTCACCGGCGGCCCGCCTGGTCACCGAACGGGACATCGCGTACCGGGTGTTGCCCCGCCAGGCCCGACGGTTGTACCGGCTGATGTCGCTGGTCCCCGCCCCGGTCGACCGGCCCACCATCGCGGCGCTGGCCGGGCGGCACCCCGATCTGGTGACCGCACTGCTCGACCGGTTGGCCGCCGCGGCGTTCGTGGTGGGCGCGCCCGGCGACCGGTACGAGATCCGCCCCCTGTTGGCCGGCAGCGCCCGACTGCACCTGCGCGACGCCGACCCGGTCCGGGCCCGGGTCGCCGCGCAGGCCCGGCTGACCCGGCACCTGGCCCGCCGGGCCGAACGGCACGCGGCAAACCTCGCGGTGCTCGGCTCCGCACCCGACCGGGAGTGGTCGCTGCCGCTCGACGACGACCCGTACGGCTGGTTCGACCTGCACCAGGAGCTGCTGCTGGCGGTGGTGCGGGTGCCGGCCGGCGCGAAGGAGACGCTGCCCCGTCGGGTGCGCCGGTGGTGGTTCCGGCTGGCCGTGGCGCTGTGCGGGTGGCTGGCGTACGCCGAGCGCCTCGACGAGTGGGAGCAGGTCTGCCGTACCGTGCTGGCCACCCCGACCGCCGACGACCGCCCGGAGATCGCCGGGTGGGCCCACAACGAGCTGGGCGTGCTGCGCCGACGCCGGCACGACCCGCAGGGGGCGGTGATGGCACTCGCCCTCGCCGTCAACGAGCGGGGCCGGCGGGGCAACGCCCAGGCGCGGATGAACCTCGGCCTGGCCCTGCTCGACCTGGGGCAGCTCGACGACGCGGTGGAGCACCTGGAGATGTCCCGCCGGCACCGCTCGGGTGCCGACCGCGCCGGGCACGCCCTCACCGACCTCGGCCTGGGGGCGGCGCAGCTGGCCCGGGGTGAACCGGACACCGCGCACCACCACCTGGTGCGGGCGGCCAACACGTTCCGGTCGGTCGGTGACGCACGCGGGTACGCGGCAGCGCTGACCAACCTGGTGCTGGTGCACGCGGCGCTCGGCGAGCACCTGGACGCCGCCCAGGCGTGGCGGGCCGCACTGCGCGAGTACGAGTCGGTGAACGACCCCACCAGCCGGGCGACGGCGCTGCTCAACGCCGGGGCGACGCTGCTGAGCAGCACCCCGGGGCAGGCGCGGACGGCGTACGAGCTGCTTGCCGAGAGCCGCCGGCTGCGCGAGGAGACCCGGCCGACGGCCGGGCTGGCGCGGACCCTGCTCTACCTGGGCGACGCGTGCGCCGCGCTCGACGACCAGGCCGACGCGCGGCGGCACTGGGCGGACGCGGCGGCGGTGGCCGAGGAGGTCGCCGACGCCGAGGGGTTGGCCGCCGCCGACGCCCGACTGGACAACGATGCCGACAGCCGGGTGACGTAGGTCACTCACGGTGGCTGCTGGCACAGGTCTAGGAGACTGGACTCTAAACGTGCCTTGTTACTCATTGTTTCCCGAGCTGAGCCAATTATGGGCGGGTTTTATCGCATTTCGGAGTTCGCGGAACGCATTGGTCGTTCCGCGTGTCTTCCGCCGGACAGCGCGACGACCTTGCGTCGCAGCACACCGCCATGGAGACGTTCTGCCTAGCCCCAGGGCTGGCCGTGCACGAGTGGGTCAGTGAGATCGGCGGTGGTATGGATTTGCTGCGGCCTAAGCTTCTCAACGTCATGAGCCGAGTCAAGGCCGGGCAGGGGTCGACGCTGGCCATCGGCCACAAGGACCGGCTGGCCCGGCTCGGCTCGGCTCGGCTCGGCTCGGCTCGGCTCGGCTCGGCTGCGACTATCTCGGCTACGAGGTGAGGTGGCCGGATGTGAGCTGTTGGTGATCAACCAGGAATCGCTGTCACCGCGGGAAGAGATGGTCGCCGACCTGCTGTCGATCGTGCACAGTTTCTCAGGTCGGCTCCATGGCCTGCGCCGATACGAGAAGCCGATGAAGACCGACGACTTGAACGGGGGTGCCCGGTGAAGACAACCCGGATCGCTTACTCGCAGCGACTCAACGTCGGCAAGTATCGTGCGCTGGCCGAGCAGGCCCGGCGACTCGGGCGGGTACGCAGTGAGGTATGGCGCCGCTACGGCTCCGTGGCCGGGGCAGGGCTCACGGACCGGCAGGTCCGCGACCAGTGGTTAGCCGAGGGCACACACCGACGGTTCGAGGTGCTGGCCAACGCGTGGAAAGAGACCGTCCGTGACGCGATGGCCGATATCACCGCCAGCCGGGAGTCGGCGAAGGCGGTGGTACGTCGGGCGGTTGGGCGTCATACCGCAGACCCCGCCGCGCGCAGACGGCTGTTGGGGCTGCTCAAGACCAACAAATGGTCCGGCGACGCATACCTGGCCCGGCAGATGCGCAAGCACTGGCGGCGCGGGCAAAATCACACCCACAACCAAATCGTGGTGCGCGCCGACAAGCACCACACCCACGTCGACGGCAACGGCCTTCTGTGGCTGGCCGTGCCGGGGCTCGTGCGGCGTCAGCTCGTAGTTATCCCGCTGAATACCACCGTCGCGCCGAAGGGCACGCTGCGGCTGATCCTGCGCGGCGACCGGGTCGAGGTCCACTACCAGATCGACGCCGCCACCATGAAGACCTCACAGCGTCCGTGCGGCGGAGCGACGATCGGCGTGGACAAAGGCTACACGGAGGTACTGACCGACTCCGACGGCAACCACCACGGCGCACGCCTTAGTCGGTTACTGACAACAGAGTCGGATCGGACCAAGGAACGCAACCGCCGCCGGGCGAAGCTTCGTTCGATCGCCAACAACGCCGCCCGACGCGGCGACCAGGCCAAGGCGGACCGGATCAGCCAGAACAACCTGGGCACCGTCAAGCGTGACCGGCAGGCCGCCCGCCACCGGGCACAGGTCCGCACGGAGATCTTCACCGCTGTACATCGAGTCGTCGACAAGGCCACCGTCGTCGTGGCCGAAGACCTCACCAAGACCTTCGCCGGGCGTAAACCGCTCGGCAGGGACACCAACCGACGCCTCGCCGCGTGGACCAAAGGAGTCACCGCTGAGGCGCTGGCCAGCGTGTCGGAGCGCAGAGGTTCTGCGCTCGTGCACGTCAACGCCGCCTACACCTCACAAGTCTGTCACCGCTGCGGCTGCCTCGGCCGCCGCGCCGGGGACCGGCTTCACTGCACAGTGTGCGGGGTGGTGTGGCAGGCCGATGTGAACGCCGCGATCAACGTCCTGCAACGACACGGTGACCCCGACATCACCCTGCGCACCCCGCATAACTTGGTGAAGCAGATCGTGCAGACACGGGCCGATCGCCACCGGAGCAGACTGCCGCTCCCGGACTTCAGCCCAGCCCTGCTGAGCGAAGAGCGAATCATCCGGAAGTCTCACCCCGGTCAGGTGTGAGCAACAAGAAGGAAGCAGACTCTGTGATCGTGGACGCGCTCTCGGTACGGGGACTCAGTCGCAACTTCGGCAACCTGGTCGTGCTCGACGAGGTGAGCTTCACGCTCCCGGCGGGCCGGATCGCGGTGGTGCTGGGCCCGAACGGCAGCGGCAAGACGACCCTGCTGCGCTGTGTCGTCGGCGCTGACCGGCCGGACGCGGGTGAGGTGCTCGTTCAGGGCCGCCGGGCCGACGAGACCGATCCTCAGGTGCGGGCGCTGGTGGCGGCCGCCCTGGACGACATCGACTTCTTCCCCGACCTGTCGGTGGTCGAGCACCTGGAGTTGGTCGCGTACGCCCACGGGGGTGACGCCGAGCCGGTCAAGGAGGTCCTCGCCGAGCTGGGTCTGGAGCCGGCCCGCGACCAGCTGCCGGTGACGTTGTCCAGCGGGCAGCGCCGCCGGCTGGCGCTGGCGTCCTGTTTCGTCCGGCCCCGCCGGGTGCTGATCCTGGACGAGCCCGAGCAGCGGCTCGACGTCCGCGGGCGACAGTGGCTCGCCGACCGGCTCCTGCGGGAACGGGCGGCGGGCACCGCCGTGCTGTTGGCCTCGCACGACCCGGAGCTGATCGACGCGGTGGTCGACGAGCGCATCGAGATCGGCAAGTGACCGCCGCGCCGGCCACGATCGCCGACACGCCGGTCGGGGTGCCGACCGCCCGGCAGGTGCGAACGCACCTGCGCAAGGCGCGCAGCCGGCACCACGACCATTCCCTCGGTGACGTGCTCGGCGACGCGTACGTCATGGTCCTGTTCGTGGGCATGTACGGCTGGTTCGCGATCAGCGCCAGCCGTGACCTGCTGGACTCCCCCACGGTGGGCCAGGCCGAGCCGGGCGTGCGGTGGTGGTTGGCGGCCGCCGCGCTGCTGGCCGGGGCGGGGCTCGCATGGCGGGGCCTGCGCGCGCTCGGGCCGCTGCTCGTCACCCCGGCGACCCAGAGCTGGGCGACAAGCGCGCCCATCGACCGGCGGGCCTGGCTGGCGCCGCGCTTCGTCCTGTTGCTGCTGGGCTCGGCGGCCGGCACCGCGGCACTCGGGGTGGCCGTGGCGGCGCTCGGTGGGGTCGCTGACCCGGCCGCCCTGGGCTGGGCGGCGGCAGCCGGAGCGGGGTGGGGTGCGGCCGCGCTGGCGCTCAGCGTCGTCGCCCAGAGCAGCCGGTCGGGGCGTCGCTGGCCGACACTGGTCGGGGCGGTGCCGATGGTGGCGGCGGCCGTGATCACCGCCCTGGTGGTGCTCGTCGGTCGCCTCGGCGACGGGCTCTCGCGGCCGGCGACGACGCCGACCGTCGCGTTGTTCGCCGCTGCGGTGCCGCTCGTGGGTGTGGGCGTGATCCTGGCGGTACGAGCGCTGCCCCGGGTCGACCGGGCCACCCTGACCACCGGCGCGCAGTTCGCCAACGCCGCCGCTACGGCCACGATCCTGCTGGATCCGAGCCTGCTCGCCGGTCTGGTGGAGAGCCGCCGCTGGCGCCGGATCGGCCGGGTCCGCAGCCGCCGGTTCCGGCCCGGCCCCGGCTGGTGGGCGCTGCTCCAGGCCGACGTACGCCGGTTGCGCCGCCACCCGAGCGCCGTGCTGATCTGGGCGGCGCTGATCGGGGTGCAGTACGCTGCCGCGCTGGCCCTGCCCGGGTTGGCCGGTGCCGCGCACGTGGTGTTCGCGTACCTCGCCGCCAATCGGTTGACCGGCGGTCTGCGGTCGGTGAGTCGCTCACCCGGGCTGCGCCGGGCGCTCGGTGGCAGCGACAACCTGCTGCGCGGGATCCACGTGGTGGTGCCGGCTGTCGGCGCGGGCGTGTGGTGGTTGCTGACCCTGCCAACCGTCGACCCGGGCCCGGCCTGGTTGGCGCCGACGCTGGCGTTGGGGGTGGTGGCCGCCGCGTTCCGGGCCGGCACCCGCCCGCCGATCGACTACGGCGGCGCGACGGTGAACACACCGTTCGGGATGATCCCGGTCGACCTGATGCGTCAGGGGTCACGGGGGCCGGCGCTGCTCGCCGTGCTGGTCCTCGTCCAGCTGTTCCTGGGCTGACCGGTTCGCCCGGCCAGCCCGGGGCACTCAGCCGTCCAGCCGGCGGACCATGTTCATGATGGTTTCGACCTGCGCGCCGCCCTTGATCGGGAAGTTGGTCGCGCCGAGGTAGCCCCACCAGTCCCAGCAACCGTTGGGGTTGCTGAGGGAGGTGCCCGCCTGCGGGTACAGGACGATCAGGTTGTTGGTGTCGGCGTACTGGTTGAGGTTGGCCCGGTCGACGAACGCCGTGCCCACCGCGCCGACGCCCTGCGCGCAGCCGTGCAGGGCGACGAGGAGACGGCACGACTGGCCTGCCGCGCACGCCGACGGGACGTAGGCGAAACCGTTGGCGTCCATGCTCAACCCGTTGGCCCAGCCGTTGACCGCGAAGGTGTTCTGGCTGAACCGGATGAGCGAGCCGCCGAGCCCTCCGGTGTTCGGTGCGTTCACCCCGCCGAGCAGCTTGCGCAGCAGCGTGTTCTGTGGGTCCGCACCGCAGTCGTTGAGGTACGGCGATGCGGTCGCCGCGCACCCGAGCGTGCCGTACGGCGTGACCCAGGAGTGACCGGCGGCGGAGCCGCTGTCGTACTGCACGCTGGCCCCGAAGTGCTGGTAGTACCGGACCAGGTCGTCGGTGACGGACTTCTTGACAGTGGTGTCGTTTCCGCCGTGGAACACGTAGACCGGATCGCCGGAGAGGTTGCCGACCGGGTCGACCCAGCCGTATGACGCCCAGGTCCGGGTGTACGCCTGCAGCGCGGACACGTTCGTCGAATACCGGTTGTCGCCGCAGCCGTTGAGCGCCTGGGCGACGGTGTTCTGGGAGCAGTAGTAGGGCCCGGCGGCGAAGACCGCCGCTCCCCTGATCCGGGACGAGTAGGCGACGTGCAGTTGGGTGGCCATGTAGCCACCGGAGGAGACGCCGGCAACATAGACGCCGGAGACGTTGTAGGTGTTCAGCGACCCGGAGACCGGAGGCACGGTGGTGGGGTTGGCGGCCTGGGCGGGTGCCGCCGCGGTCAGGATCAGCAGGAGCGCGGCCGCGAGGGTGGTGGCGGCTTTCAGCGGTGTGGGCATGGGCGGTCTCCTCGGCAGCGCCGACTGGGGCGTCGGCGTGCGCCGAAGCTACCGTGACATAGACCACACCAGGTATGACGGCAACCGACACGTCCGCCACCGCTGGAATGTCCCCGGCACCCACTCCCGGCGCTCAGGACGCTGACGGTGTCGAGCGCGGCGATCATGGCGCCCCGGAGCCTGATCGCGGCACCACCAGATCCGGCGGCAGGTTCGGACCGGCTGTCGCTTCCGTCCAAGACAGCGCCACGTCAGCGATCTAGCGTGTACCCGGCAGCTCGCTTCCATGCTTGAGGAGACAACACAATGCGGGACCTGGTCTACACCGGTTTCATGTCGCTCGACGGCGTCGTCGACTCGCCCGGCGGCGGGCCGGGTGAGGAGCACCGCAGCGGCGGTTGGGTGTTCAAGGACCTCGAGTTCGTCCCGGAGGCCTGGTCGCTGAAGGGCGAGGAGCTCGCCGACACGACGGCGTTGATGTTCGGCCGCCGCAGCTACGAGGCGTTCGCGCGGGTCTGGCCCGGTTCGGAGGACCACGCCGACTACAAGGAGCTGCCCAAGTACGTGGTGTCGAGCACGCTGTCCGACGACGCGCTCGTCGACGGGTGGGGGCCGACGACGGTCCTGCGCTCGACCGGGGACGTCGCCGCGCTCAAGCAGGGCGATGGCGGCGCGATTTTCATCCATGGGAGCGCGGAGCTGGCCCGGCGGCTGTCCGATGAGGGTCTGATCGACCAGTACAACCTGCTCGTCTTCCCGGTGCTGCTCGGTGCCGGTAAGAGCCTGTTCGGCCGGGCCGACCGAGAGAAGCACATGCTGACGCTGCGGGAGTCGGAGAGCTACTCGAACGGGATCCTCAAGTTGATCTACGACGTCAAGCGCTGACCCAGGTCGAGGGCGATGGCGCCGACGCTGCCCTCGCGCAACTGCCGGACGGTGCGTCCGACGTAGGAGCGCAGCGCCCGGGCCAGATGCGGCTCGTCGAAGTAGTCGAGCTTGGCGACCACGTCGGCGACCGGGTCGCCGCCAGCCAGCAGCTCCGCCGCCCGGCGGGCCCGCTCGATCTGCCGGACCGCGCCGCGCGTCAGTCCCGTCGCGGCGCGGAACCGGCGTTCGACGGTGCGCTCCGAGACGGTCGGGCGGTGACCCCGCAGCAACTCGGCGACGAGCGGGTCACCGACCACGGTCCCGGCCCGGACGAGCCCGGCGACCAGGGCTTCGGCGTCGTCGGGGCCGGGCGTCTCCCAACGCGTGCCGTCCAGCCGAAACGTCCGGCGCCTGGTGTCGGGGAGTTCAATGCCGCCGTCGACAAGCGCCGTCGTGGGCACGGCCCGCAACGAGGTGCCCACGGCGAACTCGATGCCGGTGAAGGTCGCGCCCTCCGGCACCGGCGCCCTGCCGGTGCGGGTCTCGGGACCGGTGATGCCCGCGTACGACCGTCCAGCCTGTTGCCAGAACACCAGGCCCCACCGCACCCCCGCGACGGAGGTCATCACGGTGACCTGCTCGCTCGTGCAGGTCCACACGGTGTCGACCCAGGGCGAGTCGGACCCGCGCGTCTCGAAGCGCAGTCCCACTGGCGAAGGATACGCCGGATGGTCCTAGCCGGCGCCGAGGGCGGCGGCGACGGCGGCGACACCGTCCTCGATCTCGGTGGGTGTCCGGGCCGCGTAGCCGAGCACGAGCCCGGGTCGGTAGGGCCGCTGGCAGTGCCAGGACAGCGGTTGCACCTTCACCCCGCGCGCCAGCGTCGCCGCCGCCAGGTCGGTGTCGACCACAGTGTCGTCCAGCGTGATCATCAGGTGCAGGCCGGCGGCCGCGCCGTGCACCGTCGCCGACGGCACCGCGCGGGCCAGCGCGGCGATCATGGCGTCCCGGCGGCGGATGTGTCGACGGCGCAGCAGCCGCAGATGCCGCTCGAAGGCGCCGGAGGTCATCAGCTCCGCCAGCACCAGTTGCGGTAGCACGGCGTTGCCCAGGTCGGCGTTGCGCTTGGCGGCCACCACGGCGTCGCGCAGTCGCGCCGGCACGAGCAGCCAGCCGACCCGCAGGGCGGGGGCGAGCAGTTTGGAGACGCTGCCGGCGTAGCAGACCTGCTCGGGCAGGAGTCCGCGCAGCGCCGGCACCGGAGGCCGGTCGTAGCGGTGCTCGGCGTCGTAGTCGTCCTCGATGACCAGACCGCCGGCCCGCGCCCAGGCGACGAGCTGGCGGCGGCGGTCGCCGTCGAGCACCACGCCGGTCGGGAACTGGTGCGCGGGGGTGAGCATCACGGCCGGTGCGCCGCTTGCGGTCAACTCGTCGACCCGCAGCCCGGCGTCGTCGACGGTGATCGGCGGGGTGTCCATCCGCCAGTTGTTGAGGTGCTGCCGCACGCCGAGCGAGCCGGGGTCCTCGACGGCGATCCTGGCGACGCCGGCAGCGGCGAGTGCCTGGGCGAGCAGCCCGAGTGCCTGCGAGACGCCGGCCACGACGATCACCTCGGCGGGGTCGACGCTGATGCCGCGGTTGCGGGCCAGCCAGGCGGCGACGGCCCGGCGCAGCGCGGGCGCGCCACACGGATCTCCGTAGCCGAGGTCGGCCGCGGCGACCCGTCGCAGCACGGTCCGTTCGGCGCGCAACCAGTCCGCGCGGGGAAAGGCGGCCAGGTCGGGTACGCCGGGCGTCAGGTCGATGGTGGCGGGCGCCGCGCGTACCGCGTCGAAGATGTCGGTGCCCGGTGCCGGCGGGAAGGTCGTCACCGGTGCCGGCGCGGCGGCGGGGGTGGGTGTGGGCGCGGCCGGCGCGGCGACGACCACCGTGCCGGCCCGGCCCCGACCGGCGACGTGCCCCTCCTCGGTCAGGCGCTGGTACGCCTCGGTGACCACGCCCCGAGAGACACCGAGGTCGGCGGCGAGCACCCGGGTCGGGGGCAGTCGGTCACCGACCGGCACCCGCCCCTCGGCGATGGCCTGCCGCAACCGGTCGGTCAGCCAGTCGGCGCGCCCGCCCGGCGCAGCGTCGGTGATGTTCAGGTGCAGGAAGTCGGAGCCGGCGGATATGGACCCATCAGATGCCGTCGGTTTGGCTCTGCCCATCGGACCATTGTGGCAGCAGAGTGGGCAGCAGCCAGACCTGCCGACTCCGCCGGAGGACGACCGTGACCATCCCGTTCCTGATCACCACGCTGATCGTGGTGGTCACCCCCGGCACCGGGGTGCTCTTCACGCTCTCCGCCGGCCTGTCGCGGGGCGCTCGGGCCGGGGTGCTTGCCGCGTTCGCCTGCACGCTCGGCACGTTGCCGCACCTGCTGGCCGCGATGACCGGGCTGGCCGCGCTGATGCAGACCAGCACCGTGGCGTTCGAGACCGTCCGCTACCTGGGCGTCGGCTACCTGCTCTACCTGGCCTGGTCCATCGCGCGGGACCGCGACGCCTTCGCGGTGACGACCGACGCCCCACCCCGCCCGGCACTGCGGGTGATCGTCTCCGGGGTGCTCGTCAACCTGCTCAACCCGAAGCCGACGATGTTCTTCGTCGCGTTCCTGCCGCAGTTCGTGGACACCGCCGCGCCGGGCTCGACCCGGGCGATGCTCGGCTGCGGCGCGGTGTTCATGCTGCTCACCTTCGTGGTGTTCAGCGGCTACGGCGTCTTCGCGGCCCGGGTGCGCGACCGGGTGCTGACCCGACCCCGGGTCACCGACTGGCTGCGCCGATCCGCCGCCGGCACGTTCGTCGCGCTCGGCGTGACCCTCGCCCTCACCGAACGATAGGACCACCGTGCAGTTCGAACACGCCCCGCAGCTTCGCGACGCGTACCCCGTCTTGGTGGCCGGGGTGCTGCACGTCCGCGGGATCACCGCCACCGCCGACCTGACCGCACGCACCGCCGACTACCTCACCGAGGCCCGACGGCGGTTGACCGCTGGTGGGGCCGAGAGCGGGTTCCCGGAGATCCAGGCCTGGCGGCGGGCGTACGCGGCCATGGGGCTGCGGCCCACCAGGTACCGGTGCGCCGCCGAGGCGCTGCTGCGCCGGCTGCGCCTGGACGGCGAACTGCCCCGGGTGCACCCGCTCGTCGATCTCTGCAACGCCGTCTCGGCCGCCTACGCCATCCCGGTCGCCGCACTCGACCTGGACCGGGTCGACGGTGACCTGCTGGTCCGACCGGCACGCGGCGACGAGGCGTACCTCAGCTTCGCGGGCGACACCGAGCACCCCGAGCCGGGCGAGGTGACATTCGTCGACTCCGCCGGGCGGGCACACGCCCGACGGTGGACGAACCGGCAGAGCGGCTGGTCGGCAGTGCGGGCACACACCTCGTCGGTGCTGATCGTCGCCGAGGCGCTGCACCCGGGTGGCGAGCCGGCCATGACCCGGCTGGTCGCCGACCTGGCGACGGAGCTGACGCACGGGTGGTCCGCCCCGACGGCCTCCGCAGTCCTCACCGCCGCCGCGCCCCGTTTCCGCACCTCGACGGCCGACGGCGACCGGAGTCAGGCGGTGTCGCCGGGCCCCAGGTGACGGTAGCCGGGGATGGTCTCGGCGAACCAGGCCGCGCACTGTTGTGCGGTCAGCTTCGCCGTCCGGCCGACATCCGGACGATGTAGACGAACTGCGCGCCGAACGCGACCACCGCGATCAGCACCCCGGCGAGGATGGTCAGCCCGACGCCGACCCCGACCGTCGCGGCCACCAGGGCGACGCCGAGCCCGGTCAGCACCGCGTTCACCGCTCCGACGAGGGCGGCCGTGGTGAGCAGGAACTCCCACCGCCCCGGCCGCGTGCCGACCAGATTCCAGGCGGTGCTCATGGCGTCGTCGGCCGCCACCGCGTCGGCGAAGAAGTCGTGTTCGCCGGCGAGCTGGTGCTGGTAGTAGGCGCGGATGCGCTGGATCCGCGCCAGGTCCAACGAGTTCTCGACGGTGGTCTCCACCAGGCGCAGGAACGTCAGCACCCCGATGATGACCAGGGTCGGCAGCACCGCGCCCAGGTACGGCCGGACCAGCTTCTCGTTGCTGGCGACGAAGCCGAGGCCGATGAGCGCCGCCGACAGGACGGACAGGAAGATGGTGGCGCGGCCGGTGGCCTCGGCGATGGTGCCCGCGCGGGACGTCTGCAGCGCGTAGTGCTCGGTGGTCAGGACGGTGAGAAGTGCCTGCTCACGTTCACCCTCGTCCACCCCGCCACCCTTCGTGGTCGCACGACTCCGTTACCGTCACCCTATGAGCGGTGCAGCGGGTCCGAGCGGCGAACTGGCCGGGTGGGCTGGTCGGGGCGGTCGGCAACGGCGGGCCTTCGTCATCGGTGGGGCACTGTTCGCGCTCGCCGTCGTCATGCTGCTGGCCGCTTGGCGCAGCACCGGCTTCCTCAGCGACCTGCTCCTCAACCTCGGGGCCAGCGTGGTCCTCGCGGCCATCTCGTACGTCATCTTCGACCCGTTGTTCGAGGAGGCCCGCAGGGCGCGGGTGCAGGAGCACCTCAGCTTCGACCAGCAGGCGTTCGTGACGCGGCTGCACCGCTCCGCTCGCCGGGTCCGCATCCTCGACACCTGGACGATCCTGCTGGAGCAGCGGCACCGCGAGGAGACCCTGAGCGCGGTGCGGGCGGCGCTCGCCAACGGGGCCCAGGTGCAGTTGCTCCTGCTCGACCCCGACTGCACCGCCGCCCAGCAACGCTCCGAGGAGCTGGAACGGCAACGGGTGGACGTGCTCCGGCAGATCCGCACCAACCTGCGCCACCTGGCCGCCTTCGCCGACGCGCTCGACGCGCGGCTGCGGCACCGCCTGCAGGTCCGGCTCTACGACGCGTCCCCGTCGATCCAGCTCTACCAGTGGGACGGGCGGGCGCTGATCTCGTTCTTCCCGATCGGCAAGTTGTCGTTCAACGTGCCGCAGCTCGAGGTGGACATGGACAGCCCGTGGGGTGGGTTCGTGCACGCGCGGTTCGAGGAGCTGTGGGAGCACGAGCAGGCCACCGTCGACCTGGAGCGGTACTGGTCGGTGATGGTCACGCTGCGCCACGACGAGTCGGACGTGGTCGAGGTACGCGTGCCGTACGTGACGGTGGACGGGCAGCACTACGTCGACTGCCGCGGGTTCCGGGTCACCGGGCCGTTGACGGTGCGCGCCGTGCTGCCGCCCCGCACACCTGCGGCGACCCCTGGGGTGTTCGCGCTGGCCGAGCCCACCGACGACGACCGCACCCCGGCCGCCGTCGTGAAACGGCACTTCGACCAGAAGTACGGGCACGGCGACGGCGAGCGGGACGTCCGCCGACTGGTGCCGCCGCCGGGCGACGCCCGCACTCCAGCACCCCGGCCCGCGACGGCCGGTGACACACACGCACGGTGACCCCGGCCGGCCCGGTTGGCTCGGCACAGGAAACAATCGGGGCCACCCTGACCACCAGGAGGACCGTCGCCGTGTCGCACCGCGCCGCGCCGCCGTCCGGGGCGGCGCAGCTTCGCGCCGACTGCGGACGCTGCTTCGGGCTGTGCTGCGTGGTGCCCGCCTTCGCCGCGTCGGCGGACTTCGCCATCGACAAGCCGGCCGGCACGCCCTGCCCCAACCTGCGCCCCGACCACCGCTGCGGCATCCACACCGAGCTGCGGCAACGCGGGTTCCCCGGCTGCACCGTGTTCGACTGCTTCGGCGCTGGGCAGCAGGTCGCCCAGGTGACCTTCGGCGGGCGGGACTGGCGGGACGCGCCGGAGACGCTGCCGGCGATGGCAGCGGCGTTCACGGTGCTGCGGCCGCTGCACGAACTGCTCTGGTACCTCACCGAGGCGGTGGCGCTACGCCCGCCGGCCGACCTGCGCGCCGAACTGGAACGCGCCCGCGCCGAGACGCTGACGCTCACCGAGGGTGACCCGGCGCAGGTTCGCGCGGTGGACGTCGCCGGCCAGCGGGACCTGGTCAACCCGCTGCTGTCCCGGGCCAGCGACGCGGCCCGCGCTCCCGGCGGCGCCGACCGCCGGGGCGCGCACCTGCTCGGGGTGGACCTGCGCCGCGTCGACCTGCGCCGGGCCAACCTGCGCGGGGCGCTGCTGATCGGCGCCGACCTACGCGGGGCGGACCTCGGCCTGGCCGACGTCACCGGCGCGGACCTGCGCGGGGCCGACCTGCGCGGCGCGGACCTGCGACGCACACTCTTCCTGCACCAGACCCAACTGGACGCCGCCCGGGGTGACACGCGCACCGGTCTGCCGCCGACGCTCACCCGGCCGGCGCACTGGACGGCGCTGTCGCTCACCCCGGTCCGCCAGCCGGTCCGAGCCAGCGCACCCACCCGCCGGGGCCGCCGCCGCTGACCGCGAGGTTTCGGCCGGGACGACGCCGGGTAGCCAGCGCCGACGCGGACCGGCATCGACGGGGGGCACGGCGTGGGCTACCGAAAGCGCGACGGTGAGCTGCCGGGCGACCCGCAGCACAGCGAGGACGAGGCCGGCCAGGTGCCACTGGTGCAGGTCGAGGCGGACACCGAGGTCCCCGCGCCGGCGGACACCGACGTGCGACCGGACATCGTGACCGAGCCGGACAGCTCGGGCGTCGTCGGTGGTTCGTCGGGCAGCAGCGGCGGCGGGTCGAGCATGCCGGGACATCCCGACGCGACCCGCTGACCCGGGCTCGGCAACTGGTCGGCGCGGCAGGCGCCAGGATCAGCGGCTGCTGAGTGCGGCCCGCGCCTCGGTCATGCCCTTGTTGGCGAGGCCGTCGGCCCGCTCGTTCTCCGGGTGGCCGTTGTGCCCCTTGACCCACAGCCAGGTGACCTCGTGCCGTTCGCAGGCCGCCTCCAGCCGCTGCCACAGGTCGGCGTTCTTCACCGGCTGCTTCGCGGCGGTGCGCCAACCGTTGCGCTTCCACGACGCCAGCCAACTGGTGATGCCGTTGCGCACGTACGTGCTGTCGGTGTGCAGCTCCACGGTGACCGGCCGGTTCAGGCTCTCCAACGCCTGGATGGCCGCCATCAGCTCCATCCGGTTGTTGGTGGTCGGCGTGGCCTCACCGCCGCACAGCTCCCGCTCGTGATCGCCGTAGCGCAGCAGCGCACCCCAACCGCCCGGCCCGGGGTTGCCACTGCACGCTCCGTCGGTCCAGATCTGCACGCCCCTGCCGGCCGCCGCGTCCACCATGCCCGGCAACCTACCGGGCGCGGGCGTCGTCCTCCCCGCTCGGGTCGCCGGCGCGCCGAACCGTCCACGCCGGGCTTCGTGCGTCGCCCACCACGGCGGGTGGGATGGCGGGCGCGGGCCGGGTGGGGCGCAGCCGGTCGCGGACGCGGTGCACAGCGTCACCGGCGGTCGCGGCGATCATCGGCACCAGCCGGGTGGAGTTCATGATCGCGACCTCCTCGGCCGGGGTGGTGCCGCCGTCGAGGAAGCGCAGCACCCGCTCGGCCGGGTTGCGGTCGAAGAGCCGGTCGAAGAAGTCGGGCCCGTCCACCCCACCCTGGTCCAGCGCCCGCAGCGCCACCGCGTCCATCCAGCGGTGCCGACGCGGGTACGCCGGCGCGGGCACCGGCGCGCGACCGGCGGCGAGGGCGCGGGCGATCTGGTCGGCCTGGCGGTACATGGCGGAGAAGGTGAAGCCGGTGGACGGGCGGGTCGCTCCCCCGGCCGTGCCGAGCCGGACCACCCGGGGTGTGGGGCGGGCCGGGAACGGCGCGTCGGTCATCGGGATCACCCCGTTCTCCACCTCGCGCACCCGCAGCCCGGCCGGATCCAGCCCGAGCAGGTCCCGGTAACCGGCCAGCGCCGCGTCGTACCCGGCGTCGGTGAGCAGGTCCGGCGAGAACTCGGTGTACTCGACCAGGGCGTAGCGGTCGCTGACCGGCAGCACGTACCCGAAGGAGACGCCCCGGGGTGGCTGCGGGGTGCGGAAGTCCATCAGCACGGCACGCGCCGGGTCGAACACCGGCCGGTCGGCCTCCAACCACCACCCCCGGAAGTGCTGCAACCAGATGGTTCGCCCCGCGCGGGCCGGTGGGCGGGGGCGGGAGTCGAGGACCCAGTCGGCCCGTACGCCGCGCCCGTCGCCGGTGCGGACCAGCACCCGCGAGCCGTCGTCGCGCACCGAGTCGGCGGGCGCGACGATCCGGGTGGCGTCGAGGCGACGCTCGGCCTCGGCAGCCCGGTCGTAGACCGGGCCGGAGCGGAGCATGGCGTACCGCAGCGGGGTGAGGTCCAGGACGCGGCGGCGCGGCGCGGTCGCCACCTCGACCTGCGGCCAGCTCGCGCTGAGCAGCGGGTCGAGGTCCGTGTCGGGGTGGCCCCAGAACGCCCAGGTGCGGTCCTGACCGCGCCGGCGCACCGGGTCGACGACGGCGATCCGCAGGCCCCGGACACCGCGCCGGTCCAGTGCGGCGAGCAGCAAGGACGCCGCGCCACCCCCACCGAGCAGCGCGAGGTCGACGTCGAGCGGCGCGGAGTCGGTCACCCGCACCACGCTGCCACACGGTCGCACCCGGCCGCGCGCAGCGTCGGTCAGGTGGTGCATTTCTGCCGTCTCCGGCGATACCTCGCCATCGACCCAGCGACGACAGCCCGACCGGATCAGACATCGATCGGAGCACCGGCGCCGGTCGGGCCGTCAGGGCCTTTCCGCAGCTCTCCCCGCCTTCGGGTGGACACGTGACGGCAACGAGGATTTCTCATTTTCACCTGATCGAGGACCCAACCCACCTAGTGTTGGGCACACCGGTGCTAGTCACGGAGTTGGCCACCCGAACGACGTCCCACGCAGTCAGCGGACGAAAAGTGAGGGAAGACGCGTATGAAGGTCTCAACAGCACTCTGCTCGGCGGCGCTCGGCGTGGGCCTCGGCACGCTCCTGCTGCCAGGCGCCGCACTGGCCGACACCACCGTGTCGCCGGCCACCACCCCGGTCGGAGGAACCGTCGTGCTCACCGCGACGACGTGCAACCCGAAGTCGGGTGACGCCATCTTCCGGGTCACCGGCCCCAACCGCGACCAGAACGTCCGATCCACCACGGCCGCCGCCGGCGGCGGACTCAGCGCCGAACTCTTCACCGCCGGATTCACCCTGGGCACCTACACGGTGGCGGCGACCTGCGGCGACGGCAGCTCGGCCGGCACCGCCACGTTCGCCGTCACCCCGATCGGCGGCGCGCCCGCCGGCTCCGGCGGCGACAACCGTGACACCGGCGCTCTCGCCGCCGGAGGCACACTGCTCGGCACCGCCCTCGCCGGCGCGGTGATCCTGATCCGCCGGCGCCGTCCGGTGTCCACTGTCGCCTGATCGGCGGCCGTTCCATCCCTGAGACGGGTGCCCGCGCCGGGAACACCGGTGCGGGCACCCCGACGATCCCGTCTGGAGGTAGACACATGTGGTGGCGGCGGACCCTACCGGCCGTGGTCGCCCTGCTCGGCGTGAGCGGGCTCGGGCTGATCACCGTCGGCCTCACCGCCGACCCGGCACGGCCACCACGACCCTCGGCCGACGCGCCGCCCCGCACCCACCCCGCACCGGACCTGGCACCGCTGCCCCACGCTGCGCCGGTCCGGGTGCAGATCCCCGCCATCGACGTACGCGCCGACATCGTCCCGGTCGGCGCGGACGCCGCCGGGGTGCTGGAGGTGCCGCCACTGGACCGGCCCACCCTCGCCGGCTGGTACCGGCACGGGGTCAGCCCCGGCGAGACCGGCAACGCCGTCCTGGTGGGACACGTCGACTCGCCGTCCGGCCCGGCGGTCTTCTTCGACCTCGGTCGGCTCCGCGCCGGCCAGCAGGTACAGGTCACCCGCGCCGACGCACGGGTCGCCACGTTCACCGTGGACGACGTCCGCGCGTACCCGAAGGAGCGCTTCCCCAGCACGCTTGTCTACGGGCCCGCGGACGCCGCAGGGCTGCGGCTGATCACCTGCGGCGGCCGGTTCGACGCCACGACCGGCAACTACGTGGACAACGTCGTCGTCTTCGCCACCCGCACCGCCTGAGTCGCACTGCCCCACTGTCGAGCGCCGAAGCCCTCTCGGCAGAATGCGGTGACGGTGCGCCGGCGACGGGGAGGCACGCGGTGGATCAGCATCCGGTACGGGACCGGGCCGGTCGAGGCGTACGCGCCCTGGCCCGCCGACTGCTCGGACGAGTCGAGAGCGACTCCCCCACCCCCCGCCGGTCCAACCCGGACGCCGTCGTCGACTGCGCCGTCTACGTCAACGGTCGCCGGGAACCCGGCCGGCCGCACTACGCCGACGCGTACGCCCAGGCGCGGCGCGGCCGCGACGCGTTCGTGTGGCTGGGACTGCACGACCCCGGCCCGGCGGTACTCGCTGCGGTGGGCAAGACCTTCGGCTTGGACGAGCTGACCGTCGAACAGGCGCTCGCCGACGGGCACCGGCCCACCGTGCAGCGCCACGGGCCGGTCACGCTGCTGGTCCTGCGCACCGCCGGGTACGTGGAACACGACGAGCTGACCGACACCTCCGAGGTGATCGACACCGGGGACGTCATGGTGCTGCTCGGCGAGCGTTTCGCCATCACCGTGCGGCACGGTGCCGCCGGGGCGCTGCGCAGCGTCCGCGCCGACATCGAGCGCCGCCCCGCGCTGCTGGCCGCCGGCCCGTGGGCGGTGGCGTACGCGGTCTGCGCCCGCATGGTCGACTCCTACCTGGAGGTGGCCGGGCACGTGGAACGGGATCTGGAGCGGGTCGAGGAGGCGGTGTTCGCCCGTGACCGCACTGCCGACATCCAGCACATCTACCAGCTCAAGCGGGAGGTGGTGGAGTTCAAACGGGCCGTCCTGCCGTTGCAGGCGCCGATGCGTACGCTGCTCGACCCCGACGGCCCGCCGCGCGTTCTGCACCGCTGGTTCGTCGACGTGGACGGCCGGCTGAGCAGGGCGGTGGACCGGGTGGCCGCGTACGACGACCTGCTCACCTCGATCGTCCAGTCGCGACTGGCGCAGCTCGCCGTCGAGCAGAACAACGACATGCGCAAGATCGCCGCCTGGGCGGCCATCGCGGCCACCCAGACCGGCATCGCCGGCATCTACGGCATGAACTTCGACCACATGCCCGAGCTGGCCTGGCGCTACGGCTACGCCGGTGCCCTCACCCTGATGGCGGTGGCAGCGCTGTTCCTGTACCGCCTGTTCCGCCGCTCCGGCTGGCTCTAACCCGCCCCCGCTCCCCGCTCCCCGCTCCCCGCGATCTTGCACTTTGTGTCGTCGATGTGCCCCTTTTACTACTTATGCCGCGACAGAAAGTGCAAGATCGCGGAGGACGGGCGGGCGGGAGGACGGGGCGGGGCGCGCGGCCCGGGTCCGGGAGGGTGGGCATGGGTGGGGGAGGATGGGTTCGTGGGTAAGGGTGCGGGGCGGCGGCGGGCGAACGCGGCGACGGGACGGGTGTGTCCGTGTGGCTCCGGCCGGGCGTATGCGGACTGCTGCGCTCCGGCGCACGGCGGTGACGCCCCGGCGACGGCCGAGGCCCTGATGCGCTCCCGGTTCAGCGCGTTCGCCCTCGGCGACACCGGTTACCTGCTGCGGAGCTGGCACTCCTCGACCCGGCCCACCTCCCTGGAGCTCGACCCGGGGCAGCGGTGGACCCGACTGGAGATCGTCGAGGCCGAGCGGGGCGGCCTGCTCGACGCCGCCGGCACGGTGATGTTCCACGCCCACTACCGGGACGCGGGCCGGGCCGGCACGATGACCGAACGCAGCCGCTTCGTCCGCGAGGACGGCCGGTGGGTCTACCTCGACGGTGACCAGCCCTGACTGTCGTTCGGGCATAGGATGACCTCGGCGTAGTCCTGCGCCGCACCTTCCTCCGGCGCTCACACCGCCGGCGACGCGGAGGCGAAGAGGGCCCTGCCGATGACCATGACGTTCATCAACCTGCCGGTGCGCGACCTGACCACCGCGACCGAGTTCTACCGGGCGATCGGCTTCACCGCCGACCGGGCCGAGCCGGCCGGCGACAGCATCGTGCTCACCATCTCCGACACGACTCGGCTGGTGCTGCACCTCCGCTCGGGTTTCGAGGCGTACACGGGCGTCGCCGCCACGGACACGGAGACCAGCCGCGAGGTGATCGTCGGGCTGTCGGCGTCGAGCCGGGGGCAGGTCGACGAACTGGTCGACCAGGCGGCGGTCGCCGGCGGGGAGTCGCTCGGGCCGGGGATGACCAACGGCCCGATGTACATGCGCGGCTTCCGCGACCTCGACGGCCACCAGTGGTCGTTCCTGCACATGGCCGGCTGACCGCGCGACCCGGCGGCGACCTGCTCCGGCCGCCGCCGGCCCCGGGTCAGTCCGGACCCGGCGTCGTAGCCGCGGCCACGCCGGTGGGCACGGCCGTCCGGCGTTGGCGGCGGGTCAGCAACACCAGCGCCACCACGAGGTACGCCCCGGCGGTCAGCGCGAACGCCACCGCGTTGCCGGCCGCCGAGGCGAGCAGGCCGTAGCCGGCGTACGTCACGATGATCAGCACGTCGGTGGCCATTCCGGCAAGTGAGGTGACGGTGGCGCGGCTGGTGCCGGTGATCCGGGCCTGCAACCGCGCGTCGGCAAGCACGGTGGCCAGCTGCGCCGCGCCGAAGGCCACCGCGAGCAGCACGAACCCGGCCGGGTGCCGGAGCAGGGCGCCGACGGCCAACGCGACGCCGACCAACCCCAGCAGCGCGGCGTAACCACGGCTGCCCAGCCGTTCCCCCGCCGGGGCGAGCAGCCCGCCGACGGTCACCCCTGCCCAGAGCAGCAGGAGCAGCAGGGGTACGGCCTGCGCGCCGACCCCGGTGTCCAGGGCGAGCAGCGGCGTGTACTCGTCCAGAGCACCCCAGTCGGCGGCCACCACGGCCACCACCAGCACGGCTGCCCGCACCGGCGGACGGGTGCGGACCTGTGACACCCCGGCCCGCAGCGTGTCCCACCATCCCAGGTCGCCGTCGTCGTCCGGACTGTCGGGCGGGAGCGTGTGCGGCTCGTCCTGTCGTGCTGGTGCGGCAGCACCCGCCGGGTGGGCGGCCATCGCCGACTCGGCGACCGGGACGCGTACGGAGGCCGGCGTGCGGTGCTCCGGGAGGCGGGTGGCGACGATCGTGGCGAGCAGACAGGTAAGCACGCTTGCCGCGCCGACCGCCAGGTAGCCGCCGACGGCGAGGACCGGGCCGGCGAGCACTCCGGAGACCACCACGCCCAGCACGCCCGCCGTGCGCGCCCGCCCGAGAACCCGGGCGTACCTGTCGACGGCGCCGAGCCGGTCCAGTTCGGTCCAGACCAGCGCCTCCAGGGCACCGGAGACCAGCGCGCCAGCGGCGCCCCAGAGCAGGAAACCGAGAGCGAACGCCGGGTACGACGGCAGCAGCACCCAGAGCGCGAACCCGGCGGCGGCCACCAGCGGGGCGAGGCCCAGCAGCAGCCGGCGGGACAGCACGTCGGCCCAGGCGCCGGAGGGCACCTCGAACAGGATGCCGGCGGCCGACCAGATGACGAAGAGTGACGCGATCTGGCCCACCGACAGTCCGGTGTCGGCGAAGAACACCACATACAGCGGGTAGAGCAGGACGAGGTCACTGAGGAACGCGTACCCGTAGAGGGTCGCCGTCAGTCGACGGACCGCCGGGTCGGGCGCGCGCGAGACGGTGCGGATCATGGGGCCTTCCCGTGGGAGTGGAGACGGACACCTGAGGTGCGGTGCCCGTGGTGGCCCACGGGATCGGCAGACGCCGCTGGATCAATGTCGCCAGGTCATGACCGCGATGCTAGACAACCCGCGCGGCCGCGGCCAGCCCCTTTCGGCGTGCCGGGCGCTGCCAACCGCGTCGGGTGGCCGAGGCGGCGCGGGAACGCGACGCGGGGCGGGATCAGACCGATCCCGCCCCGCGTCGTACCGCCGGTGTCAGCGCCTGTCGACCGGCGGGATGACAGTGGTTGTCTCGCTGTCGTCGCTGGAGCGCTGCCCTGGCACCGCGCGGTCGATGCCGCCGGTGACCACCTGGGTGGCCTCGGGGTCGCCACCGCCGCTCACCACCTGCGTGGTGTCCGAACCGGCCGAGGGGCTGACCGGGAAGCGAACAACCTGGGTGGCCTCCGTGTCGGCCGGGCGCGTCACCACCTGGGTGGCCTCCGGGTCGCTGGCGGGGCTCGACGCGCGGGCCAGCTCGGCCTCGGCGTCGCGGCGACCGGCCCGGTACGCCTGGGCGTGCTCGGCGATCAGCTGTGACTCCCGCTCGGCGCGGGTCAACCACGACTCCCAGCGGCTCTGCATCGGACGGACCAGACCGCCGCCGACACCGACGACGAGGATGCCGCCGATCGTGGCCAGCACGGCGATCAGCACCGGAGTGGTGACCGCGGTGGCCACGCCGATCTGGTTCAGCGCGGCGATGACGCCGAGCCCGAGGATGAACACCGAGGCGATGGTGGCCAGCACCCGTCCGTACGACAGGCCGCCGAGCGCCCCGCTGATGATGTCCTTGACCGCGTTGGCGATGGCGGCGGCGACCACGACGATGACGATCGCGACGAACGCCCGGGGCAGCCACGCGATCACCGCGCCGAGCAGGTCGGAGATCGGGTTCGGCCCCCAGATGCCGAAGGCGAGCTGGAGGGTGAACAGCAGCACCGCGTAGTAGACGAGCTTCGCGACGATGTCGCTGGCGTCGTACCGGGAGCGGCTCAGCGCGCGGCGGATGCCGCCACGTTCGACGGCGCGGTCGAAGCCCACCCGTTCGAGGACCTTCTCCACGATCTTCAGTACGGCCTTGGCGATCAGCCATCCGGCCACCAGGATCGCCAGGAAGGCGACGGCCTTGGGCAGGAAGAGCATCACCGAGCGGAGGGCGTCGCCCACTGCGTCGCTGACGTTGTCACTCATCTGGTCATTCCTCACGATGCAGCCGGGACAGTCTGTGTCCCGGCCTACCCCCACCGGCTCGCGGGGAAACGCCGCCCTGGTTGGGCGCCCTCTAGCGCGCGGACGAGTGTTGGCAATATTCTCCGGGGTGCGTGCGGCCACTGGAGCTACTTTTCATCCCCGCCGTCGGCCGCAGGAGGAGATGCAATGCACGTCGACAGTTCCGAAGTGGATCGCCGGACGCTGCTGCGGGCCGGCCTCGGTGCCGCCACGGTCGCCGTCGTCGGGAGCGAACTGGCCTTCCCGGGCGCGGCGCAGGCCGCCGAGGGCACCGACCTGGACTGGATCATCAGCTGTGACGAGTGGGCCGCGCGCCCACCGAAGGACCCGCTGTCGGTGAGCGCCATCGCCACCAACAAGATCATCGTGCACCACATGGCGTTCCCGAACGTCACCGACTACTCCCGCGAGCAGGCGGTCAAGCTGGCCCACGACTGCCAGGACCTGCACATGGACGGCAACGGTTGGTCGGACACCGGCCAGCACTTCACGGTCAGCCGCGGCGGGTACGTGCTGGAGGGCCGCCGGGGCAGCCTGGAGCGCCTGGAGGCCGGCGACCGACAGATGATCTCGGCGCACTGCCCGGGTGAGAACGGCCGGGCCATCGGCATCGAGAACGAGGGCACCTACGTCACCGAGACGCCGCCGAAGGCGTTGACCGACTCGCTGGTCAAGCTCTGCGTCGCGATCTGCCGCCAGTACGGGCTGCACGCGTACGACATCTTCGGCCACTGGGACTTCCGTACCACCGAGTGCCCGGGCGCCGCCTTCTACCGGCAGTTCCCGGATCTGCGGCGGCGGGTGCACGCCGCCCTCGGCACCACGCTCGGCGACGTACCGGCACGCCGCTGGCCGGACCTGTGGCGCTTCGTCAACTCCCCCTCCGTCCGGGTGGTGCAGCACCTGCTCGCCCACCGGGGATACCCGGTGACCGTCAGCGGCACGTTCGACGCCGCGACCGTCGCCGCCGTGCAGGACTGGCAGGCCCGCAACGGCATCCCGGTGGACGTGGACGCCACCCTCACCACGCCGACCTGGGAGACGCTGGCGCCGGAGCTGGACCAGCACGCCGCCGGAGCGCCGGTCACGGCCGTGCAGGAGATCCTCTCCACCAAGGGGTACGCGGTCACCGTCACCGGGGCGTACGACCACGCCACCCGCAGAGCGGTACAGGACCTTCAGGCGCTGCACGGGCTGCCCCGCAACGGCAAGCTCAGCACGAGCACGTGGTGCACCGTCGTCGGCGGGTCGGTCCGCGAGTCGTACCGGCACCGCTGAGAGCGTGGTGGCGGTGCGGGGCACACCCGCACCGCCACCGGCCCCCGGTCCATCGGTTTGATCCACCGCTCCGGCGGAAAGAATCCGGGGCATGACCTGGGCCCGTCGAGCCGTACCCGCTGTCGCCGCCGCCGTCGCGGCGCTCGCCGCGCGGGACCTGATCCAGCGCGACCACGCGCTGCTGCGCAACTTCCCGGTCCTCGGCCGCGCCCGCTACCTGCTGGAGACGATCGGGCCGGAGCTTCGGCAGTACATCGTGGCCGGCAACAACGAGGAGCGGCCGTTCACCCGCGACCAGCGCCGCTGGGTGTACGCGTCGGCCAAGCAGGAGAACAACTACTTCGGTTTCGGCACCGACAACGACATCGAGTACACCCCCGGGTACCCGATCATCAAGCACCGCACGTTCGGTCGCGCCGTGCCGCCGTCGTCACCGACCGCCGGGCACGATGTGCGGTTGCCCTGCGCGAAGGTGCTCGGCGCGGCGCGCGGCCGGGCCCGGGCGTTCCGACCGGAGTCAGTCGTCAACATCTCCGGGATGAGCTTCGGCTCGCTCTCCGGCAACGCCATCACCGCGCTCAACAAGGGGGCGGCGCTCGCCGGCTGCCTGCAGAACACCGGCGAGGGCGGTCTGTCTCCCTACCACCGCAACGGTGGCGAGCTGGTCTTCCAACTCGGCACCGCGTACTTCGGCTGCCGTGACGAACACGGTCGGTTCAGCCTCGACCGACTCAAGGACCTGATCTCCGGCGCGCCGGTGCGGGCGCTGGAGATCAAGCTGAGCCAGGGTGCCAAGCCGAGCCTCGGTGGGCTGCTGCCCGGGGCGAAGGTGTCCGCCGAGATCGCCGCCACCCGGGGCATCCCGGCCGGTCGGGACTGTGTCAGCCCGTCCCGGCACGCCGAGTTCTCCGACTGCGACAGCCTGCTCGACTGGGTGGAGCTGCTGGCCGCCGAGACGGGTCTGCCGGTCGGCATCAAGTCGGCGGTCGGTGACCTGGGCTTCTGGCGGGAGCTGGCCACCCTGATGCGCGACACCGGGCGCGGCGTGGACTTCGTGACGATCGACGGTGGCGAAGGCGGCACCGGCGCCGCACCCCTGATCTTCACCGACTCCGTGTCGCTCCCGTTCCAGCAGGGCTTCTCCCGGGTCTACAAGATCTTCGCTGAGCACGACCTGCACGAGCAGGTGGTCTTCGTCGGAGGTGGCAAGCTCGGTCTCCCCGACAACGCCATCGTGGCGTTCGCGCTCGGCTGCGACATGGTCAACGTCGGCCGGGAGGCGATGCTGTCGATCGGCTGCATCCAGGCGCAGAAGTGCCACACCGACACCTGCCCCACCGGCGTCGCCACCCAGAACGCGTGGCTCGCCCGGGGCCTGGACCCGACGGTGAAGTCGGTCCGGGCGGCCAACTACCTGCGGACGCTACGCCGCGACCTCACCAAGGTCGCCGAGGCCTGCGGCGTCGAACACCCCAGCCTGATCGGGACCGACGCCGTGGAGATCCTGGACGGTCGCACCGGCTCCACCCCACTTCATCAGGTGTACGACTACCGGCCGGAATGGGGACTGCCCTCGACCGCCGACCAAGCGGAGATCATCCGGCTGATGGTCCCCGAAGCACCCCAGGGCGGCAGCGCCCCGCCCTCAGCCACCGCCGTCGGCTGAGATCACACCCGAACCACGCCAGCACGCCTCGACCTGACCTCGGACCAAGACCGCCCCGCTGAACCGTGACCTGCCGCCCTCAGACCGGGGCCATGTCCCCGATAAGCGGTATACCTCTGAGTCATACTTATGACTCAGAGGTATACCTCGTTCAGGCGACATGCCTGCCAGTTGGTCGGGGAGGCACCAGCCCTGGCTCGGCGGCCGGCGCGACGAGGTCCGGGCTGGGCCCGCGCTGCGCCGCGTCGGGCCGCGCTGGGCTGGGCTGACCGTGGCGCGTTCGACGGGATAACGCGTGGAACTGGCACCGAGGGCACCCGTATGGTGGCGCGGTGCTGATCAGACGTGAGATGCCCGCCGACGTCGACGCCATTCGGGCGGTGCACTCTGCCGCCTTCGCCAAGGCTGACGGCGACGACGTGCCGGTCGAGGCGACGCTCGTCGACGCGCTGCGCGCAGATGAGGGCTGGCTGCCCGCGTACTCGCTGGTGGCGACCGATTCGGACGGCCAGGTGGTCGGTCACGTGGTGGCCACCCGCGGCCTGGTGGGCGGCGCGGCGGTGGCGTTGGGCCTGGGGCCGCTCGGTGTGCTGCCCGACTGGCAGCGACGCGGCGTCGGCAGCGCGTTGATGCACGCGGTGCTCGGCGCGGCCGACGCGCGCGACGAGCCGCTGGTGGTGCTGCTCGGGCACCCCGAGTACTACCCGCGCTTCGGGTTCCGGCCC
This sequence comes from Micromonospora sp. NPDC003944, assembly GCF_053605225.1. Lineage (NCBI taxonomy): Bacteria > Bacillati > Actinomycetota > Actinomycetes > Micromonosporales > Micromonosporaceae > Micromonospora > Micromonospora sp. NPDC003944. The sequence goes on along the minus strand of NZ_JBSGIV010000017.1, from coordinate 24,823 downwards.
GCCGTCGAGCTGGGCGTCACCCCGCCGCAGCCGTGGGGGCCGCAGTACTTCATGGCTCGACCGTCGCACGCGTGGCGCGAGTCGATCCGGGGCGAGTTCCGCTACGCCAGCCCGTTCGACGACCTGTGACCGCACCGCGTATCAGGCGGCGGCGCGCCACCGACCTCGACGGCTGCGTCGCGGCGCTCGCCGAGGTCCACCGGGTGGACACGTACCCGTTGAACTGGCCCGCCGACCCGCACGGTTGGCTGCGCGAGCCGCACCCGGCGCGGGCCTGGGTCGCCGTGGACGCCGACGGGGCCATCGTCGGACACGTCGCGGTGCACCGGGTGCCCGACCCGGCAGGTGGGCCGCCGGCCCGGCCGACGGCCGAGGTGGCACGCCTCTTCGTGGCGCCGAAGTCCCGTGGGTTGGCGCTGGGCAGCGCGCTGCTGGACCGGGCTCGCCAGTGGGCGGACACCCGCGCAACGGATCTGGTGCTGGAGGTGGCCGCCGGAGACACCGCGGCTGCCGCACTGTACGAACGCAAAGGCTGGCGCTTGGTCGGCACCAGCACCGCACCGTGGGCCGCGCCCGACGGCAGCCCCGTGTCGCTGCGTCATTACACGCTGCGTCACCGTGCGTCGGGCTCCGACGGCGTGCCGGCCAGCACCGCGAGGCGGCGGGCAAGCCGGCCGGCGGCCGCACGCAGCTCGGGAGGCTCCAGCACCTCCATCTCGTGATCCAGGCGGGCGAGGTGCGCCGCGATCCAGTCCAGGCTGTCGCCGCCGACGACGAGCACGGACCACCCGTCACGGTCGTCCTCGATCCGCCCCACCTGCGGCGGAACCATCTCGCGCAGCCGGTCGGCCGGGGCGTGCACCCGCACCCGGGCGAGGTGTCGGTAGGGCGCCCCGGTCACCGCCCGCTGCACGAAGGCGACCGGATCCGGGTGCTCCCGCGCCGGGAAACACCAGGTCGTCGCCGCCACCGCCCGCATCCGGTCCAGGCGGAACGTCCGCCAGCCGGCACGGTCGGCGTCCCAGGCCATCAGGTACCAGCGGCGACCTGTCGTCACCATCCGGATCGGCTCGACCGTCCGTTCCTGCTCCCCGGCGCCCCGGTCGGGGTAGCGGAACCGCAGCGGCGGCAGCCGGGTGCCGGCGCCGAGTCGATAACCGCCGCCGACGCCCGACACCGCGTACACGGGGTAGCCGAGCGTCCGTAGCCGCTGCACGTCGCGGCGCACGCAACGGCCGGTGACGCCCAGCTCGGCCGCGATCTCGGCGGCCGTCCAGGACAGCCGCCGTTGCAGCAGCGCCAGCAGGCGCAGCACCCGCTCGGTCGTCGCCTCGGCAGTCACGTCTCGATCGTTGCACGGATAGCGGACCGAACCTGTCCGCTATCCGAGGGAGGCTGGGATCATGACCGACCAGATCAGCAGACAGGGGTCCACACCGACCCGCGACGTCCAGATCACGTTCGACTGCGCCGACCCGGCCAGGTTGGCGACGTTCTGGGCCGAGGCGCTCGGCTATCAGGTGCAGGGCCCGCCCGGTGACTTCGCAACCTGGGACCAGGCGCTGGAGGCGATGGGTGTGCCGCCGGAGAACCGCAACGACGCGTCGGCGGTGGTCGACCCCGAGGGCTCGCGGCCACGGCTGTTCTTCCAGCGGGTGCCGGAGCACAAGCAGGTGAAGAACCGCGTCCACCTGGATGTGCGCGCGGCACCCGGGTTGGCGGGTGACGAGCGGATGGCGGCCCTGGAGGTGGAGGCCGAACGGCTCGTCTCGCACGGCGCCAAACGGCTCAGTCGGCACGAGCCCGCTCCCCCGTTGGGCGCCGGCCACCTCATCATGGCCGACCCCGAGGGCAACGAGTTCTGCCTCGACTGACCGGGCGTTCGCCCAGCTCACTGCCGCACCGGCAACCCCTCATGCGAACATGTGTACGTGTCGCCCGGCGCCAGCATCCTGCACGCCGACCTGGACGCGTTCTATGCGTCGGTCGAGCAGCGCGACGACCCGCGTCTGCGTGGGCGGCCGGTGATCGTGGGTGGCGGCGTGGTGCTCGCGGCCAGCTACGAGGCGAAGGCGCGGGGCGTCCGCAGCGCGATGGGTGGCCAGCAGGCCCGCCGGCTCTGCCCGGAGGCGATCGTGGTGCCGCCCCGGATGTCGGCGTACACGGCGGCGAGCCGGGCGGTGTTCGAGATCTTCCGGCAGACCACACCGCTTGTCGAGGGGCTCTCCATCGACGAGGCGTTCCTCGACGTGGGTGGTCTGCGGCGGTTGGTCGGGCCACCGGCCGAGATCGCCGAGCGGTTGCGCCGGGAGGTCCGCGTGCGGGTCCAGCTGCCGATCACGGTCGGGGTGGCCCGCACGAAGTTCCTGGCCAAGGTGGCCAGCGGGGTGGCGAAACCGGACGGCCTGCTGGTGGTCGCACCGGACGCCGAACTGGCGTTCCTGCACCCGCTGCCGGTGGAACGGCTCTGGGGCGTCGGCCCGGTCACGGCCGCCAAGCTGCGGGAACGTCGGATCCGTACGGTCGGGGAGGTGGCCCGCCTCGGCGAGGCGGCGCTGGTGTCGCTGCTCGGCGCGGGCGCCGGCCGGCACCTGCACGCGCTCGCCCACAATCGCGATCCCCGGGCGGTGCAGGTGGGGCGACGGCGCGGTTCGATGGGCGCGCAGCACGCGCTGAGTCGTACCCCGCACACCCCGACGGAGTTGGACGCCATCCTCGCCGGCCTGGTCGACCGGGTCAGCAGGCGGATGCGGTCGGCGGGGCGGTCCGGCCGCACCGTGGTGTTGCGGTTGCGCTTCGGCGACTACACCCGGGCGACCCGCTCGCACACGGTGGGCAAGGCGACGGCGGACACCACGTCGCTGCTCGCCGCCGCACGTGCTCTGCTGCGCGCGGCGCTGCCCGAGATCGATCGCCGTGGCATCACGTTGATCGGTGTCTCGGTCGGCAACCTCGACGACAACCCGGTCCAGCCCGAGCTGCCGTTCCAGCCGGACCCCGGTTCCGATTTGGACGCCGCGGTCGACGCGGTCCGCGACCGGTTCGGATCAACGGCGCTGACCCGGGCGGTGTTGCTCGGCCGGGAGCCGGGCGTGGAGATGCCGCTGCTGCCGGACTGACCGATACGCGTGCGGTGTCCACGGTCGAGCTGCGACCAGAGACACATCACAGCAGGTCGGCGGTTTAACCGGCGGCTGACGGGTGACCCTTGACGGGTACAGCCTGACGAGGGGGGCCCACGATGTCCGACGACACCAGCAACCGACCGAGCCGCACCGCCGAGCGCCCGCAGGACGTCACCGACCCGCTGCTCTGGCAGTTGGCGATCGACGTGCTGAGCGCACACGAGCCGGACGACGAGGGCCGGTGCCGCAACCTTCAGTGCGCCGGGCAGTCCTGGCCGTGCGCGGCCCGCACCGGCGCCGAGCACTCGGTGCGACTGGCCCGCAGCGCGCCCACGTCGGTCGAGCTGACCGTCGACGGAACCGACAGCGAGGACGTCGACACGGACGGGCACCGCGGCGCCGCGGTTCCGGCCCCGCGGTGGGGCTGGAACGCCGGTCCGGTGGCGTCGCACCGAGGGTCGAAGGCCGCCTCCGCGGCGTGACGACGCCCCGCGTCGACACGCGAACGCTCGACCGATGGACCGGTCGAGCGTTCGTGTGTCGCGGGTGCTGCGTCGAGCAGCCGGTTACAGGGTGCGCGCGAGCCGGTCGGCGAGCGTCCGGGTGAAGCGGGCCGGGTCGGTCAGCTCACCACCCTCGGCCAGCACCGCCAGGCCGTAGAGCAGCTCGGCGGTCTCGGTCAGGGCGCTCGGGTCACTGCCCTGCTCGTGGGCCTTGCGCAGCCCGGACACCAGCGGGTGACCGGGGTTGATCTCCAGGATCCGCTTGGTCGGGGGGACCTCGTGCCCCATCGCCCGGTACATCTTCTCCAGGGTCGGAGTGAGGTCGTGGGCGTCGCCCACCACGCAGGCCGGTGAGGTGGTCAGCCGCGACGAGAGGCGGACCTCCCGGACGCTGTCGGTGAGGGTGGTTCCCAGCCAGTCGAGCAGCCCCGCGAACTCCTGTCGCTGCTGTTCGCGCTCGGCCTCGGCCTGCTGCTTCTCCTCGTCGGTGTCCAGGTCGATCTCGCCCTTGGCGATCGAACGCAGTGGCCGACCGTCGTACGTGCCGACCCGCTCGACCCACACCTCGTCGACCTGGTCGGTGAGCAGCAGCACCTCGTGCCCCTTGGCCCGGAACGCCTCCAGGTGCGGCGAGTTCTCGATGGCGGCCCGGGACTCGCCGGTGGCGTACCAGATGTCGGTCTGGCCGTCCTTCATCCGCGACACGTAGCCGGCGAGGTCGGTGGGCTCGGCCGGGTCGTTGGTGGAGGCCACCGACAGGATGTCCAGCAGGGTGTCCCGGTTGTCGGTGTCGTCGATCAGCCCTTCCTTGACCACCGCGCCGAACTCGGTCCAGAAGGTGCGGTAGCGCTCGGCGTGGTTGGCCTTGAGGTCCTTCACCGTCGCGAGGACCTTCTTGACCAGGCGGCGGCGGACGATCTGGATCTGCCGGTCCTGCTGGAGGATCTCCCGGCTGATGTTCAGCGACAGGTCGTGCGCGTCGACCACGCCCTTGACGAAGCGCAGGTAGGTCGGGACCAGCGCCTCGCAGTCGTCCATGATGAAGACGCGCTTGACGTAGAGCTGGACGCCACGGCGGCCCTGCGGGGAGAACAGGTCCAGGGGGGCGTGGCTGGGCAGGAAGAGCAGCGCCTCGTACTCGAAGGTGCCCTCGCCCTTCATGTGCACGACCTCGAGCGGGTCGGCCCAGTCGTGGCTGACGTGCTTGTAGAACTCGTTGTACTCGGCGGCGTCGACCTCGTCGCGGGGCCGCGCCCAGAGGGCCTTCATCGAGTTGAGGGTCTGCACCTCGCTGGTGGCGGGCTCACCCTCGGCGCCGGCGCGCTCGACGGTCATCCGGATGGGCCAGGCGATGAAGTCGGAGTAGCGCTTGACGATCTCGCGGACGGTCCATTCAGCGGTGTAGTCGTGCAGGTTGTCCTCGGCGTCGGCCGCCTTGAGGTGCAGGGTCACCGTGGTGCCCTGCGGCGCGTCGTCGACCGCCTCGATCGAGTACGTGCCCTCGCCGGTGGACTCCCAGCGGGTGCCGCCGGTCTCGCCGGCCTTGCGGGTCAGCAGGGTGACCCGGTCGGCGACCATGAAGGCGGCGTAGAAACCGACACCGAACTGCCCGATGAGGTCCTGCTTGGCATGGGCGTCGGCGGATTCGCGCAGTTGGCGCAGCAGCTCGGCGGTGCCCGACTTGGCGATCGTGCCGATCAACTGGACGACCTCGTCGCGGGTCATCCCGATGCCGTTGTCCCGGACGGTGAGGGTGCGGGCGTCGCGGTCGACCTCCAGGGCGACGTGCAGGTCGTCGGTGTCGGCGACGAGATCCTTGTCGACGAGGGTGGCCAGCCGGAGCTTGTCCAGTGCGTCGGACGCGTTCGAGATGAGTTCCCGCAGGAAGACGTCCTTGTTCGAATAGATCGAGTGGACCACCAACTGGAGGAGCTGACGCGCCTCGGCCTGGAATTCCAACGTTTCGGCCTGGTTGCTCACACCGTCTCCCATCTCGGCTCCTGCGAAGGTTCGCGGAAAGGATACGAGTCGTCACCGGTCGGGGTGTGGGCGCGTCCGGTCGTATTCCCGATTCGGTCGGCCGACCCGGTGACCTAGCTGACTTTGCCGAGCAGAAGTCAGGTCGGCTAGCGTGGCGGCCATGAAGATCGCTGAAAGCACCGCCCTCGTCACCGGCGCCAACCGTGGCCTCGGCCGACACCTGGCCGCCGAACTCCTCGCCCGGGGCGCCACCGTCTACGCCGGCGCCCGCAACCCCGACACCGTCGACCTGCCCGGCGTGACGCCGGTCCGCCTCGACATCACCGACCCCGCCTCGGTGGCTGCCGCCGCCGAGCTGGCCGGCGGCGTGAACCTGCTTGTCAACAACGCGGGCATCGACACCCGGACCGACCTCCTCGACGGCGACCTGGACCTCGTCCGACTGGAGCTGGAGACCCACTACATCGGCACCCTGTCGACGATCCGGGCGTTCGCGCCGGTCATCGCGGGCAACGGCGGCGGAACCATCCTCAACGTGCTCTCCGTGCTGTCCTGGGTGAACTTTCCCCTGCACGGGGCCTACGGTGCCGCCAAGTCCGCCGAGTGGGGGATGACCAACGCGCTGCGCCTCCAGCTCGCCGAGCGGGGCGTCCGCGTCGCCGGCCTGCACGTCGGCTACCTGGACACCGACATGGCCGCGACCATCACCGGCCCCAAGTCGGACCCGGCCGTGATCGCCCGGCTCGCCGTCGACGGCATCGAGTCCGACGCGTACGAGATCGTGGCCGACGACGTCAGCCGACGGGTGCAGGCCGGGTTCCCCGGCGGGGTCGCCGCCCTCTACCCCCAGCTCCCCTGACCGCCGACACGACGGGCCGCCGCCGGGAAGACCGGCGGCGGCCCTATCTCGGGTACGCGGTCAGCTCGCCTGCAACGTCACGTCGTCGAGCACGAAGCTGGTCTGCAACGACGAGTCCTCGGTGCCGGTGAACCGCAGCGTCACCGTCTGACCGGCGAACCCGGCCACGTTGAAGCTGCGCTGCGCGTAGCCGGTCGCGGCGTTGAGATTCGAGTACGTCGCAAGCGTCGTCGAACCCACCTGCACGGTGAGCCGGTCGTACGCCGTGGAGCTGGTGGTCTCGGCCGTGTCGATGTGCAGCCAGAACGACAGCGTGTACGTGGCGCACCCGGCCGGCAGGGTCACCGACTGGGTCAGGCTCTCGGTGCCGCTGCCGCCGTTCCCGTTGAGCCACGCCTTGTACGACCCGGTCCGGGCCGGCTGGCCGCTGGCGCTGGTGATCACGCCGGAGGACGCGGTCCACGTGGTGCTGCCGCTCTCGAAGCCACCGTTTCCGACCACCTGAGCGGCGGTGCACGTCGGGGCCCCGCCGCTCACGGCGAGCTGCCACAGCGCGTACGCGACACCGTCGGCCGCCCGGTTCAGCACGGTGGCGCTGACGTTGGCGGTGGTGTCGCAGGACCGGTGGTAGCACGGGTCGTACGCGGAGTTGGCGGTGCCGCCCCACTTGGCCGCCTGGGAGCTGGTCTTGCGGGCGCTGGCGCCGGCGGCGTAGCCCGAGGTGGGGATGCCGGCCTGCTGGAAGTAGTAGTCGTCGGAGCGGCCCTGGCCCTCGACGTTCTCCTCCGGTTGCAGGCCCAGGGAGTCCCAGTACGCCTTCAGCGGCGCCGCGGTGGTGGAGGTGAGCCGGTTGATGAAGTAGCCGCCGTTGACCGAGCCGACCATGTCGAAGTTGTAGTAGCCCTTGAGGTAGCCGCGCTGGGTGGCGCTGAGCGAGTTGACGTAGAACCGGGAGCCGTTGAGCCCCTGCTCCTCGTCGGTCCACCAGGCGAACCGCACCCGTTTGGTCATGGTCGGATTCTGCGCGGCCAGGACCAGTGCGTTCTCCAGCAGGGTCGACGATCCGGTGGCGTTGTCGTTGATGCCCGGTCCGGCCGAGACGCCGTCCAGGTGTGCGCCGAACATGACCACCTGGTCGGCCGGGCCGCCGGGCCACTCGGCGATGAGGTTGTTCGAGGGGTAGCGGCAGCTGGAGCAGTACTGCTCGCTGACGGTGTAGCCGGCCGACTGGAGCCTGGTCTTGACGTAGTTGAGCGAGGCGGTGTAGCCGGCCGAGCCGGCCCGGCGGTTGCCACCGTTGGCGGTGGCGATGGCGTTGAACTGGGTCAGGTGCGCCTGGACGTTGCTGACGGAGATGTCCGGTGCTGCCAGCGCGGCGGCGGCCGCGGCGATCGGCCGGGTCGGCGTCGTCGCGGTCGGAGGTGACGCGGTCGCCGTCTGGGCGGCAAGCGTCACCGTCATCCCGGCGAACACGGCGAGCGCGACTCCCGCGCTCAGCGTTCTGCCTCTCATGGGGGCTCCTCGGGGTTGGAGAGATACCCGAGACACTTACAGACATCGATCTAATGGGCATCGGTCGTTCGTCCCGAACCCCCGCCGGTTCGACGGTGGGTACCGGCGTCAGCACAGGTGAGTAGAGGTGTCAGGATGGGTAGGTAACGCGGCAGGGGTCGTTGGGCCCGGAACGGGGGCTTGCGGTGGGGTCGGATCGAGCGTGACACGACCCAGCACTGACCTGTTCCTCGGCGGCGGTGAGACCGGCCGGCTGCTGGCCGAGCTGGACTGGACCCGCACCCCACTCGGCCCGGTCGACGAGTGGCCGCAGAGTCTGCGCGCCGCCGTTCGGATGGTGCTCTCCTCCCGGTACCCCATGTTGCTGCTCTGGGGTGACAGCTACTCCCAGCTCTACAACGACGCGTACTCCGCGTTGATCGGCGAGAAGCACCCCGCCGCGCTCGGCGACGACGTACGGGTGACCCTGGCCGAGGGCTGGGACGTGCTCGCCCCACTGATCGAGGAGGCCATGGCCACCGGGGTGGCCAGCTGGGTCCCCGCGCTGCAACTGCTGCTGGAGCGGGCCGGTTACCGCGAGGAGGCGTACTTCAGCGTGTCGCACGCCCCGGCCCGCGACGACGACGGCCGCACCGTCGGCGTGCTGACCGTGTGCAGCGAGGTCACCCAGCAGGTGGTGGGCGAACGCCGGCTCCGTCTCCTGCGCGACCTGTCGGTCCTCGGCGACGGACGCACCGTCGACGTGGACACCACCGCCGCCCGGCTGATCGACGTGATCCACGGGCACCCGCTGGACGTACCGTTCGCCGCCATCTACCTGCGCGACGGCACGGCGCTGCGGCGGGTCGCCTGCACCGGCGGCGACCAGGGGTATGCCCGGGCGCTGCCGGGCGCCGTCGAGCTGACCGACCCCGGCCCGCCCGCGTACGCCTGGGGGTTGGCCGACGCCGCCGAGGGCCGGGCGACCCAGGTGACCGACGTCGTCGACCGGCTGCCGCTGCCCGCCGGCCCGTGGAACGACCCGGTCCGCGCCGCTTTGGCTCTGCCGCTGCCCTCCGCCGACGAGGACCAGCCGCTCGGCGTGCTGCTTGTTGGGGTCAGCCCCAGCCGAGGGCTCGACGAGGCGTACCGCTCCTTCCACCAACTTCTCGCCCAGCAGACGTCGGTGGCGTTGCGCAACGCCCAGGAGTACGAGGAGGAGCGGCGCCGGGTCGAGGCGATGGCGGAACTGGACCGGGTCAAGACCGACTTCTTCGCCAACGTCAGCCACGAGTTCCGGACCCCGCTGACGCTCATCCTCGGCCCGCTGACCGACGCCCTCACCGACGCCACCGCGCCGTTGCCGGCGGTGCAGCGGGAGCGGGTGGAGGCCGGCTGGCGCAACGCCACCAGGCTGTTGACGCTCGTCAACAGCCTGCTCACCTTCTCCAGCCTGGAGGCCGGGCGGGCGCGCAGCGATGCCCGGGTGGTCGACCTGGCCGCACTGACCGCCGAGCTCGCCGGGGTGTTCCGGGCCGCCGTCGAGCGGGCCGGGCTGACTCTCGAGGTGAGCTGTCCGCCACTGCCCCGGCCGGTCGCGGTCGACCCGGTCAACTGGGAACGCATCGTCACGAACCTGCTCTCCAACGCCCTGAAGTACACGTTCATCGGCCTCATCCGGGTCACCCTCGACGCCGACGACGAGGAGGTGCGCCTCACCGTCGCCGACACCGGCATCGGCATCGCCGACCGCGACCTGCCGAAACTCTTCGAACGCTTCCACCGGGTGCGGGGCTCCCGCTCGCGCAGTCACGAGGGCACGGGCATCGGCCTGGCCCTGGTGCACGAGTTGGCGCGACTCGAGGGCGGCGACGTCCGAGTGACCAGCCAGGTGGGTGTCGGCAGCAGGTTCACCGTGACGCTGCCCTGGTCGGCGGCGCACCGTCCCGCCGTCGACGGCCCCGAGGTGCAGGGACGCGGGGACGCGGCCCGCGCCGCTGTGCAGGAGGCGATGGGCTGGCTCACCGAGCCGGACGACGGGCTTGCCGAACCCGATCCGACGGCCGGGCCGGCCACCGACGGGCTGGCCGGAGCCCGGATCCTGCTCGCCGACGACAACCCCGACATGCGGGCGTACCTCACCCGACTCCTCACCGGGCAGGGCTGGCGGGTACGGGCGGTCACCGACGGCCGGCAGGCCCTCGACGAGATCCACCGCGACCTGCCGGATCTGGTCCTGACCGACGTGATGATGCCGGTGCTGGACGGCTTCGAGCTGGTGCGCCGGCTGCGCGCGGACCCGGCGACCCGGGCGCTGCCGGTGCTGGTGCTCTCCGCGCGCGCCGGCGGGGAGGCCAGCGTGGAGGGCCTGAGCCTGGGCGCCGACGACTACGTGGTGAAACCGTTCGCCGCGACCGAGTTGATCGCCCGGATCCGGGCGAGCATCCGCCGGGCCCTCGACCGTGCCCCGGTGGCGGCCGGCGGCGGGGACCCGGCGGCGGTCGCCGCCCCGGCGGCGTCGGCGCGACCGGCCCCGGTCGATCCCGGCCCGCTGGCTCCGGCGGTCGAACCCGTCGGTGACCGGGCAGTGGTCGCCGACACGACGCCGACCGACCCGGACGGTCTGGGTGACCTCCTGGACGTCGACTGGACCTACCCGTCCGCACCCACCTCGGCCGCGGCGATGCGTCGGGACGTCCGGGGTGCGCTCGACGACCGGGACGTCGACCCGGACCTGCTGGAAGACCTCCTGCTCGCCGCCTCCGAGGCGGTGAACAACGCCGTCGAGCACGCGCAGCGGCCCAGCCGTCCGGAGGTGCGGGTGCGGGTCCAGGTGGGTGACGACCTGGTCCGGATCTCGGTACGGGACTTCGGCACCTGGCGGGACCGCCGGCCGGCGATGGACCGGGGGCGCGGCGCGTTGCTGATGAACGCCTACGGTGACGTGCGGCTGGTCTCCACCGCCGAGGGGACGACGGTGACCATCGAGCGTCGACTGGTCTGAGCGGCGGCAGCGCGTCAGAGTCGGCGGCCTCTGCCGTCGTGGGCGACGATGCCGTCCAGCCGCTCCCCCGGAGTGAGCTGGGCCGGGTCGAACCAGAAGATCACCACCTGTTTGTCGGCACTCCACCGCACCACTCGGGCGTCGACCTGCCGACCGTCGGCGGTGCCGATGATCCGGTTGGCGGGGCCGACGAAGTAGCCGAAGGTGGGCACCGGCGCGCCAGCTGAACCCTCGTCGTAGCCGATCTGGTGGAATCCGGCGCTGCGGTCGCTGCCCTGGACGTCGTTGAGCAGGATGTCCGTGGTCAGCGCACCGTCCAGAGCCTGTCGACCGGCGGCCAGACCGATGGACACCTTGGGTGCGCCGGGCACGGACACCGGCACGAAGTAGTAGACCCGCCGGTCGGTGCCGTGCCGCACCCTGCTGTCCACGATCTGGCCCATCGGCTTCGGCTGCGGTACGTCACGGCCCATCGTCGGCGGTGGCGTGGGGCCCGGCGACGTCTGCGCAAGCGGCGAGGCACCCACCGACGGAGGGGCGACGGCGACCGGCGCCGGGGGCCCGGTCGAGGCCGGACCGCCGGGTCCGGACGCGCCGACCGCCACCACGACGACCACGCTGGCCAGGCCGGTCGCGAGGGCTGCCGCCCCGGCACCGGCGACGCGCCGACGGGTACGCAACCGACGCCCCTCACGCATCACGGCGCTCAGATCGAGTACGGCGTCGGGGCGCTCGGTCGCCCGCATGGCATCACGGAGCCGTTCCAGTTCGCTCATCGGCGCGCCTCCTCGTCGGCCGTGCGGGGCGCCGCGGTGCGCAACTTCTCCAGCGCTCGCGAGCTGGTGCTCTTGACCGTGCCGACGGATACGGAGAGTTCCCGGGCCACCTGCGCCTCCGGCAGGTCGAAGTAGTAGCGCAGGACGACGATGGCGCGCTCCCGAGGGCTGAGCGCGCCGAGGATCGTGATCAACCAGCGCCGCGTGGCCACGTCGTCGGCGACGTCGCCACGCCGCTGCTCCGGCACCTCGTCGGTCGGGTACTCCCGCATCGGCCGCCGCCACCCGTCGACCAGATGGTTGACGAGCGTGCGGCGTGCGTACCCGTAGGCGTCGTCGTCGTGGATCCGCGACCACGACGCGTAGGTGCGGACCAGGGCGGTCTGCGCGGCATCCTCGGCCTGGTGGTGGTCGCCGGTCATCAGGAACGCGGCATGCACCAGTCGCGCGGACGCCGCCCGCGCGAACTCGACGAATTCCGCGTCCCCCCGCGCCACCGCGAACCCTCCCCGTGCCACAGAGCTACAGACGGGTGAGGCCGGCAGAAGGTTGAGCCCTGGGTCACATCAACTTCTCGCCACGGTCACCCGTCTTCTCCTCCGCGCCGCCGCCGAGCGACGCGCGAGGGGAGAGACATGTCGACGAAGGCTACCCGCCGCCGGGGTATCGCCTTGATGGCGTCGCTGCTGGTGGTGGCGCTGCTCACCGGATGCGGGCTGCCCGCCGCCGGGCAACCCGCCACCGATCCGGTCGCCGCCGGAGCGCTGCCCAGCGGACCGACGACACCGACAGGTCGGCCGAGCGAGCCCACCGGGGCCACACCCGGCGCCACACCCGTCACCCCGGTCAGCTACCCCGCCACCGGAGGTAACCGCTGGTCGGTGGCGCGCGGCGAGACAACGCCCGGACGCGCGACGAGCGGCAGGTTGCTGCGCTACCGGGTCGCCGTGGAGCGCGACATCCGGGGCCTGCCGGCGGCTGACATCGCCACGGCGATCACCACGACCCTGAACGACCCCCGAGGCTGGACGGCGGGCGGGGCGTGGCGGCTGCGCCGGGTCGGTGCCGGCGAGCCGACCGACTTCACCATCTACCTGGCGACCCCCGGCACCCGCGACACCCTCTGCCAGGACGTACCGGACGCCTACACCTCCTGCCGCAACAGCGCCCGGGTGGTGCTCAACGTGGCGCGCTGGGTCAAGGGGGTGCCGGGTTACGGGGCGAGCCTGGAGACCTACCGGCAGTACATGGTCAACCACGAGGTGGGGCACAAACTCGGGTACGGCCACGAGCGGTGCCCCGGGCGGGGTCGACCGGCCCCGGTGATGCAGCAGCAGACGCTGGGCCTGCACGGCTGCACCGCGAACGCCTGGCCGTACCCGAAGGGCAGGACCCGCTACAGCGGGCCGGTCGGGGCGTACGACGACACGATCCCCCGGCGCGAGGGTGCCTACTCGGCGCGGTGAGACCGACGGCGGGGACGGGCGCTCAGGTGCGTTTGCGGCGCTCCTGTTCGAGTCGCTCGTCCTGGCGGCCCATCTCGTAGATGGCGTTGAGGCTGGTCGGCAACCGGCTGACGTTCTCCGGAACCGGCCCTGGGTCCGGTGCCGGGCCGGCACCCGGGACCGGGCCGGGGTCGGGTGCGGCGGCCGGGGCCGGCGCCCGGCGGCGCACGAACAGCAGGGCCAGCACCGCGAGAACCGCGACGACCAGCAGGTACGACACGGGCGGCCAGGCATTCCGGGTGGGGCTGGCGAGGGCCGGCGGGGCGGGGGTGTCGCCGTCGCGTTTCGGCACGGCGGCCTCGCCGGTGGTGGTGTCCTCGCCTGCGGTGCGACCACCGGGTGTGGCGGGCGCGGGGACGCTCGCCGACCCGGCGGGTGCGGGGACCGCGATGGGCGCCACCGGGCTGGGCCGCCCGGCAGTCGGTGGCCGACTGGGCGTGGGCACCCCGCTGGGGGTGGCGCTCGGCGGCGGAGTGGCAGTCGGTGTGCCGTCGCCGAGCAGGTCGTCGACGATCTGGCCGACGCCGCCGAGGATGTCACCGAGGGGGTCCGGGGTGGCCGACGGGGCCGGGGCGGGAGCGAGGGCAAGGGTCAGTGCGAGGACCACGACGGTAGGCATGACGACACCTCCGTAATGCCGAATATGCACGCACCGTACCGCATGGTGGGATCGCGCGGGTGCCACCGGCACGCCGGGGCGGGGGCGCGTCCGGCGCTCGCCCCCGCCCGCGATGTCCCTGGTGGTCAGGCGGGCAGACCACCGACCTGAGTGGAGATCCACGAGCGGATCGACGGCAGGTCGACGTAGATGGACGGCCCGGTGGCGCAGGTGGAGTTGTTGTTGCCGGCCCGACTCGTCGCGCCGATCACGTTCCACACGCCGTTGACGCGACGCACCTGCGGCCCACCCGAGTCGCCGTAGCAGGCGCCGGAGTTGCCGTTGGTGTTGTTGGTGCAGATCTCGTACGTGCCGTTGATGCCGGAGCACCGGCTGTCGGCCACGATGGACGTGTCCAGTTCGTTGGCCACCACCGGGGCCGACCCGCAGCCCCGGGGCGCGCAGGTCTGGCCCCAGCCGATGATCCGGGTGGCGGTGCCGACGGCGCCGGAGCTGCTCGGGATCGGGGCCGGCGCGTACGTGACCGAGCTGCCCAGTTGCAGCAGCTTGACGTCGACGCTCGGGTGGTTGACCGCACGGGTCACCCCGACCACGGTTCCGCCGCTGGAACGGTTGACACTGCCCACCCGCACCGAGGACGGCGTCGAGCAGTGCTTGGCGGTGACCGCCCAGTTGGCCTTGATCAGCGTGCCCGTGCAGCCGGAGACGTACACCATGAAGGGGTAGCTCTCGGTGGCCGGTCGGCCGCCGACCACCGTCGGGCCGATGTCCGAGCCGGCGTTCCAGGTGTACGTCGTGCTTGCCGGCGCGGCCAGGGTGCCGGCGAACAGCGAGTTCACCCGGCTCGCCTCGGCCGCGCTGGGGTTCGCGTTGCGGCAGGAGACGGGTGCGCTGCTGCCGGACATCAGGTCGGTGCAGAGGCCGGTGCGCCGGTCCGGCAGACCCAGGATGTGCCCCACTTCGTGGGTGGCGATGCGGGTGCGGTCGTAGCCCTGGTTTACGGCGGTGCGGCCCATCCAGATCCGGCCCGAGCCGAGGCCGGTCGGCTGCGCGCGGGGCCAGCCGTCGTCGACGTAGATGGTGATGCTGGCCGGGGTGCCGGCCAGCAGCCGGACGTTGCTGACCCGACTGTTCCAGATCTGCGCCGCCTGGTCGAAGTTGGTGCGGAACTCGCCGGTGCGGCTGGCGTCGTAGTAGACGGTCCGGACGGCGGCGGCCGGCGCACCGGTGGCGAGCTGCATCCCGGCTGCGGCCAGGACCGCCGCCAGCATGGCCAGCGCCACGCGTCGTACTTGTCGTCGGAACATACGCACTCCCCTGCGCTCGTCCGGCGACCACCGGCCGCCGGGTCATCGATGCACGTAGATATTAATGTGACGGCGATCGATGTTCGGCATAGCGGAAGCGTCATACCGGCGACGTGGAGGCTGTTACTCAGCGGTTACGCCGCGGCGAAGCGACTGTGCCGGGAAGTGGCGACGGTGGCGGCAGAGGGTCACCGGCAGCGCCGCCGCGACGTGACCCCGGTACCGAACGGAGAGACACCATGAGGATCAGGAGCGCACTGACCGCGTTGGCGGTCGTCCTCGCCGGGCTGCTCGCCAGCGCGGGCAGCAGCCCCGCGGCGGGCACCACGGCCGCGGCGCCGTACTGCGGGATCACCTGGGGCAGCGCGGACAAGGCGGCCGGCGCACTCAGCGACGCCCCGCTGGTCGACGTCCGCACCGGCCGACACGACTGCTACGACCGGGTGGTGTTCGAGTTCGCCGGCCCGGTCGACGGCTACGCGGTCGGCTACGGCGAGACGTGGACCGAGGGCGAGGGGCTGGCGCTGTCGCCGTACACCGCCGGCGGCGCCCTGTTGCGGGTCTCGCTACGAGCCCCCGCCTACGACGACGACCACCTGGGCACCGTGCCCTACGCGGTCGGCGAGCACGTGACGAACGTGCTGCGCTACCCGACGCTGCGCGACGTGGTCTTCGGCGGCAGCTTCGAGGGCTACAGCACCTTCGCGGTCGGCGTACGGGCGCGGTTGCCGTTCCGCACCTTCGTGCTGGCCGGGCCGGGCACCCACAGTCGGATCGTGCTCGACGTGGCCCACCAGTGGTGATCGGATCCGGCCGATGAACCTCGCCGATCATGGAGTTGTGGTGGGTGACAAAGCGCTCTCGAGTGAGCGAACCGGGCACCACAACTCCATGATCGACGCTGACGACCTGACGACCTTCGCGGTCAGCCCGGGGCTTGGGCCTCGTCGGTCAGGTGCCAGACCTCTCGCATCGAGGCCCACCACTCCCCCGAGCCGGGCTCGGCGATCGACTCCTGACACGGGTCGGTCAGCTTCCACCACTCCTGCGTCTGCGGGTCCGCCGCGATCAGCCGCGAGTCGGCCTCGTAGTCGTCGCCGACGTACTCGTAGTAGCCGAAGAGCAGGTCGTCGTGGAGGAAGATGGTGTAGTTACGGAAGTTCGCCTCGCGCAGCGTCTTCTCGACGCTCGGCCAGACGGCGGCGTGCAACCGCAGGTAGGTCTCCCGCTGCTCGGGGCGAAGTCGGATCACGCAGCCATGACGTTCCACGTCGTGCCCTTTCGTGTGAGCTGTTTCGGCGATGCCGAGGGGTGCCGAAGGCACCTGACCGTAGCTGTTGGACGGTGCCCGGAGGGGGCCAGCCGGCCGCCCATGTCGACCGTTCCGCCAGGACTACGCACCGTGTTGTCGGGTCTACCCTCGGGTGATGGAGGGCCGCGTGCTGGTGGTCGAGGACGACCTCTCGATCCGGGAGGTCACCGCCATCGGTCTGCGCCGCGCCGGTTTCCGGGTCGCCACCGCCGTCGATGGGCGGCAGGCCCTTGTCGCGTTCCGTGCCCACCCGGTCGACCTCATCGTGCTCGACATCATGCTGCCGGTCCTGGACGGTCTGGAGGTCTGCCGGGAGATCCGGCGGACCAGTCAGGTGCCGATCCTGATGCTGACCGCGCGCACCGACACCATCGACGTGGTGGTCGGGCTGGAGTGCGGCGCTGACGACTACCTCCGCAAGCCCTTCGACCTGCCCGAACTGGTGGCCCGGGTGCGCTCGGTGCTGCGCCGGGCGAGTGCGCCGACCCCGTCGAGCGTCATCGACATCGGCGGCCTGGAGATCGACCCGGGCGGTTTCGTGGTCCGTCGGCACGGCCGGGAGGTGACGCTGACCTCGACCGAGTTCCGCCTGTTGCTGGAGCTGGCCCGCCGACCCGGCCAGGTCTTCACCCGGCAGTTGCTGCTGGACCTGGTCTGGAACCACGACTTCCTCGGCGACTCCCGACTTGTCGACGTGGCGGTGCAGCGGCTCCGCGCGAAGATCGAGGACGACCCCGCGCAGCCGCGGCTGATCCGGACCGTGCGTGGCGCCGGCTACAAGCTCACGACGGGCTGACGGGGGCCGCGATGGCCGGACGCGCCGTGCTCCCGGGCCGCCTGCGACGCCGGCTGACGATCGCGTTCGTCCTGGTCGCAGGCGTCTCGGCCGGGCTGCTGGCCGGCGGGACGGGGCTGCTGCTGCGGCAGTCCTGGTGGGACGCGTCGCTGCACGAGGCCGCCGCCGACGCCCGCTACCAGCTCGTTCTCGCTGGGCAGTTCCTGCCGCTGACCGAGCAGCGCAGCACGGATCTGCTCACCAGCTTCGAGGCCAGCGGTCGGCACGTGGTGCTCGTCGACGGTCCGGCCCGCGCCTCGCACCCCGCGTACGCCCCGGTGCTGGGCGCCGCGTTGCGGGCGGTCGTCGCGGACGGGCGGCTCGGCTACCAGCGCTCCGCGCCGCCGGAGCGTCCTCGGCTACTGGTGGTCGGCGGACGCATTCCCGGCTCCACCGCCGAGCTGTACATGCTCACCGTGGAGGACGAGGTCGCCACCGACCTGGGTCAGCTCCGTAGCGCGCTGGTGGCCGGCTGGGCCCTCGTGGTGGTCCTCGCCGCCGCGGTGGGTCACGTCCTGGCCCGCCGCACATTGGAGCCGGTGAGCAGGGCCAGCCGGGCCGCCCGAGCACTCACCGAGGGTCTGCTCGCCACCCGCCTGCCAGTCCGTGGGCGCGACGAGTTCAGCGTCTGGGCGGCGACGTTCAACGAGATGGCCGAGGCACTGGAGTCGAAGATCGCGGCACTCTCGGCCGCCCAGGCCCGGGAGCGGCGGTTCACCGCCGATGTCGCGCACGAGCTGCGTACCCCGGTGACCGCGTTGGTGGCGGCGGCGTCGCTGCTGCGCGAACACCTCGACCAGCTTCCCGACGACGCCCGGCCGGCCGCCCGGCTGCTGGTCGGCGACGTGGTCCGGCTGCGCCGGCTGGTCGAGGACCTGATGGAGATCTCGCGGCTGGACGCCGGCCGGGAGCAGGTGGCCGTCGGGCCGGTCGACGCGTTGGCGCTGCTGCACGGCATCGTCGCGGCGCGCGGCTGGTCGCCGCGGGTGCGGGTCACCGGCGACCCGGTCACGGTGCGTACCGACAGGCGTCGCCTGGAGCGGGTGCTGGCCAATCTGGTCGCCAACGCGGTCGAGCACGGCGGTGGAGAGATCACCGCCGGCGTCGCGGGCGCGGGAGCCCTGGTCGTCTTCGAGGTCAGCGACCAGGGGCCCGGCATTCCGGCCGAGCACCTGACCCGGGTGTTCGACAGGTTCCACCAGATCGACCCGTCCCGCTCCGCGCCGGGCAGCGGGCTCGGCTTGGCCATCGCGCGGGAGCACGCCGAGCTGCTCGGTGGCGCGCTGGGTGTGCGTAGCACCCCGGGCGAGGGCACCCGGTTCCGGCTGGAGCTGCCGGCTGACGGCCCCGCCGGGCCACGCGGTGACGTGCCGCGTGCGGATGACCACGCCGGCCCGGGTCCGGCCTCGCGGACCGCCGGCGCGACGGGTGGCCCGGGATGAGCCGCCACGGCGCGGGCGTACCGGTGCTCGTCGCGGCGCTCCTGCTCGGCGGCTGCGGCACTGCCCGCTCCGGCGACCTCGGCCCGGCACCCACCGCGGCACCGACCAGTGCCGCACCGACCGTCCACCCGGAACCCACCCGGCCCCCGGCCGGGAAGCCGACACCACCACCCATCGACCGGCCACCGCGCCCGTCGGTGGCGACGTCCGCCGGCACGCGGCGGCCGGAGCAGGTGACCATCGAGCTGTGGTACGTCCGCGCCGGGCTGCTCGTGCCGACCCGGCGTACCCGGCCGGCGACCGTCGCGACGTCCCGACTGGCGCTTACCGAGCTGGCCGCCGGGCCGAGTCGGGGCGAGGCC
This sequence comes from Micromonospora sp. NPDC003944, assembly GCF_053605225.1. Classification (NCBI taxonomy): domain Bacteria; kingdom Bacillati; phylum Actinomycetota; class Actinomycetes; order Micromonosporales; family Micromonosporaceae; genus Micromonospora; species Micromonospora sp. NPDC003944. The sequence continues at coordinate 5,703 of NZ_JBSGIV010000017.1, read as the reverse complement.
GCCACCGGGATGAGCACCCTGCTGCCGACCGGCGTCGAGGTCACCCGCATCACCGACGGCGTGGCGGCGGTGATGCGGGTGACGTCCGACGGCGACCCGGCCACCCGGCGGCTGCGCGAGGCGCAGGTGGTGTGGACGCTCACCCAGTTCCCCACCGTGCGTCAGGTCCGCCTCGACGGCGCGGCCCCGGTCGACCGGGCGGACTACCGCGACCTGTTGCCGCCGATCGTGGTCACCGGGCCGGTCGTCGGCGAACGGGTCACGACCCCACTCGTCGTCACCGGCACCGCCGACGTGTTCGAGGCGACGGTGAGCGTCCGGGTGCTGGACTCCGCCGGCCTGGAGGTGGCCACCGGTTTCGGCACCGCCAGTTGCGGCAGCGGCTGCCGGGGCGGCTACCGGGTGCAGGTCGGCTGGCGCACGACCCGGGAACAGAAGGGCACGATCGAGGTGTACGAGGTGTCCGCGCGCGACGGATCGCGGATCAACACGACCACCGTGCCGGTGATCCTCACACCCGGCGACTGACCGCCGCGCCCGAGAGGGTGTTAACCCGATGCGTCATCCATTTGTCGAGCGTGACGTGCGGCCCTGACGTCTACCCGACAGCACCGATCCTCGTCGGCTTTCCCCGAGCTGAGCCGGTGTGGCGGTGAAAGCGCAGGCCAGAGGCCGTGGAGCCGATGCGACAGTCGCCGACACGCCGAGGGCGAGAGGTTCAGCCGGCGCGGCCCACGCGACGGTTCGCGTGACCTTCGCGATTGACCTCGGCAGACATGTTTGCGAACGTGAGCGCGTCGTAGCGCACAGTCATTTTTGCTGCTCAACCCCGCGACGCCCGGACCACAACGGAGTCCGGTCGCCGCGACAGCCTCACATCCCTCACAGAGCGGAGATACATCATGTCCGGTGGCAGCCTTCCCCGTACCGGTATGGGCGTTGTCACGATCGGCGGCGCGGCCGGAATCGGCAGCTACGCCCTCCCCCTGCCGCTCACCATCGCCATCACCGGCGCGACCGCCGTCGTCGTCGGCTTCATCATGATCCGGATGACGTTCCGTCGTAAGCAGTCGGTCGGCCAGTGACGGCGAGTGTCACCAGGGGTCGCGTCCTGTTCGCCGCGGCGGTCGTCCTGGCCGCCGCGGCGGCGTGGACCGCCCACCACGTCCTCGCCGTGATCGGTGCCATCGACGGAGGCGGTCACCGCTTCACCTTCGCGTACGCCGCCATGTTCCTGCTGCTGGTCTGGCAGCTCGGCACGTCCTACCTGGAGAAGCCGGCGGTGGTCACCGACCGGATGCAGGAGCACCTCGACGCGCTGCACGTGGTGGCTGTCGTGCCGGCGTACAACGAGGATCCGGCCGCGCTGCGGGCCTGCCTCGAATCCATGATCTTCCAGGCGCGCAAGCCGAACACCATCTACGTGGTGGACGACGGGTCGAAGCTGACCGAGGGCTACCAACCGGTCAAGCGGTGGTTTCTCGACGTCGCCCCCGTCCACGGCATCATCGCCGCCTGGCACATCCAACCCAACGCCGGGAAACGGCACGCCCAGGCGGCCGCGGTGCGGTCGACGCCGTCCGCCGACGTGTACTGGACGGTGGACTCGGACACCATCTCGGACCCGAACGCCCTGCGGGAGTTGCTGAAGCCCTTCGCCGACCCGGCGGTGCAGTCCGTCGCGGGGGTGGTGATGGCCGCGAACGTCCGCAGCAGCTTCCTCACCCGGTTCACCGACCTGTGGCTGGTGACCGGCCAGCTCACCGACAGGTCGTCCCTGTCGGTCTTCGGGTGCGTGTGGGTGAACTCGGGCCCGATCGCCGCCTACCGGGCGTCGGTGGTCCGCGACAACCTCGGCGCGTACCTGACCGAGACGTTCTTCGGCCAGCGGGTGCCCTTCTCCGACGACTCCCTGCTCACCCTCTTCGCGATGGTGCGGGGCCGGACCGTCCAGCAGCCGTCGGCGTTCGCGTTCACCCTCATGCCGGAGCACACCGGGCACTTCTGCCGGATGTTCCTGCGCTGGATGCGCGGCAGCTTCATCAGGACCTGGTGGCGGGTCCGGTACCTGTCGTTACGGTCGATCGCGTGGTGGCTGCACCTGCTGCGGTGGGCGGCCACGGTGGTCTCGACGGTGCTGTTCGTGGCGGTGGCGGTGCTGTCGCCGATCATCGAGCCCGACCCGCGGGCGATCCCGTGGCTGGTGGCCGTGCCGCTGATCGTCGGGTACGGGCAGGCGCTGCGGTATCTGACGGTGCGGCGCTCGGACCAGTCGACCGCCTACCAGTGGGGCACCTGGCTCCTCACGCCGGTCGCGGTGGTGTTCGCCCTGGTCGTGCTCCGGGCGATCCGCTGGTACGGCGTCGCCACCTGCTGGCGCACCGGGTGGGGCACCCGCAAGAAGGTGGAAGTGGTGCTGGGCTCCTGAGCACACCGCTCCGGACGGCTGCATCGACCCGAGAACGTGACCGTTTCGGTGGCTGCGTGCGACGCAACTCACGAAAGCCTGCACGTTCGGGCAACCGCGAACTAGTGTCAGTACGACATCGTTTCGCGGGGGGTCGTCGAGGATGCTTGGTGGTCAACAAGTGGGCACGGGTGCCGGGGTACCGGCAGCCCGGGGTCCGCGCTGCACCGACACCGACCTGTTCACCGTCGTCATCGACACCCTGCGCGAGGTCGGCTACGACCGGATGACCATCGACGCGGTCGCCAGCCGCGCCCACGTCAGCAAGGCCACCATCTACCGACGCTGGGACGGCAAGGCGGAGCTGGTCGTCGCCGCCCTACGCGACCGGCACGTGGCGGTGCACAACCCGCCCGACACCGGCTCCCTCCGGGGGGACCTGATCGAGCTGCTGCGGGCCACAGCCGCGATCTGCACGGCCGACTGCGACCTGATGCAGGCCCTGACCTTCGCGATGCGAACGAATCCCGAGCTGGAACGCCTGGTGCGTCACCAGGTGCTGCCGGCCGGGCGGGTCGCGAGCACCGCCATCCTGGTCCGGGCCGCCGCCCGCGGAGAGATCCCGCCGGAGGCCGGCGAGCGGGAGTTGTTCCACGATCTCGCGCCCGCGCTCACCATGTCCCGAATCGTCGCGCACGGCCTACCCGCCGATGACGCGTTCCTCACCCAGGTCGTCGACCAGGTGCTGATCCCGGTGCTCCGTTATCAGCACGACCGTCCGGTCTCGGCCTGATCTCACCGACATCCCGCAACACGGAAGGCTTCACCATGCCCGGAACCACCTCGACCGCGCCCGGCGCACCCCACGCCGGGGCGTCGACAGGCGCACCGCACCCGCGGCGCTGGATCGCGCTGGCGGTCATCGCGGTCTCCCAGTTGATGGTCGTCCTGGACGCCACCATCGTGAACATCGCACTGCCGCAGGCCCAGGCCGACCTGGGGATCACCGACGCCAACCGGCAGTGGGTGATCACCGCCTACACACTCGCCTTCGGCGGTCTGCTGCTGCTCGGCGGTCGCATCGCCGACTACTGGGGGCGTAAGCGCACCTTCCTGGTCGGCATGACCGGTTTCGCACTCGCCTCCGCCCTGGGCGGTCTGGCCACCACCGGTGGGATGCTCTTCGCCGCCCGCGCGCTACAGGGCGCCTTCGGCGCGCTGCTCGCCCCGGCCGCGCTGGCGCTGCTCACCGTCCTCTTCACCGAGGCCACCGAGCGGGCCAAGGCCTTCGCGGTGTACGGCGCGATCGCCGGCGGCGGGTCGGCGGTCGGTCTGCTGCTCGGCGGAGTCCTCACCGAGTACGCCGACTGGCGCTGGTGCCTGCTCGTCAACATCCCGGTCGCCGCCATCGCCATCGCCTTCGCGCTCCCGCTGGTGCCGGAGAGCCGCGCCCACGGCAACACCCGCTACGACGTACCCGGTGCGATCGTGGTGACCGCCGGCCTGGTCTCCCTCGTGTACGGCTTCACCAAGGCCGCCGAGGACGGCTGGGACGCCACCGCGACACTCGCCTTCATCGCCGCCGGCGTGCTGCTGCTCGCCGCCTTCGTGGTGATCGAGCTGCGCTCCAGCCACCCGCTGCTGCCGCTGCGGATCCTGCTCGACCGCAACCGGGGTGGGGCGTTCCTCACCTCGACGCTCATCGGCGCCGGCCTGTTCGGGGCGTTCCTCTTCCTGACCTTCTACTTCCAGGTGGTGCTGCAGTACAAGCCCCTGGAGGCCGGTCTCGCGTCCCTGCCGGTCACCGCCGGTGTGCTGATCGCCGCGGGCGGCGCCAGTCAGCTGATGCCCCGGCTGGGCGCCAAGCCGCTGATGGTCGCCGGTGCGGTGCTCGCCGCCCTGGGCATGCTGGTGCTGACCCAGATCGACGTGGACACCTCGTTCCTCACCCACCTGCTGCCCGCTCAGGTCATCCTGGGCCTGGGCCTGGGCTTCACCTTCGTCCCGCTGTCCAGCCTCGCCCTCGTCGGGGTGCCGGAGCACGACGCGGGCGCGGCAAGCGCGACGCTCAACGCCACCCAGCAGATCGGTGGTTCGCTGGGCACCGCACTGCTGAACACCTTCTACACCAGTGCTGTCGCCGCCTATCTGGTCGGCCGGGCACCGAACCCGGTCACCCAGGTCGAGGCGCTGGTGCACGGCTACCGGGTAGCCTTCGCCTGGGGTGCGGCGCTGATCGTGCTCGCCGGGCTCGCCACCCTGGTCCTGGTGAAGGTCCGCAAGGAGGACATCCCGACCGGCAACACCGTGCACATGGGCTGAGCTGACCGATGTGGCCGCCGGCCGGAGCGCCCCGAACCTGGGGTGGCCGGCCGGCGACCACGTCCCGACCGTCGTCGAGAAATCCCTGTGAGGAGAACGATGCCCACCCCTGCTGACCAGATCATCACCGCTCTGCGCGCGGGCCACGAGGAGCTCGCCGCGCTCGTACGCGACCTCAAGGACGACGACCTGCTGCGGCCGTCGGGGGCCAGCGAGTGGCAGGTGTCCCAGGTGCTGAGCCACCTGGGCAGCGGCGCCGAGATCAACCTGGCGACGCTCGACGCCGCCCGCACCGGCGCGCCCGGCCCGGACGGCGACTTCAACCGGGGCGTCTGGTCACGCTGGGACGCGATGTCCCCGGCCGACCACGCCGCCGGGTTCCTCGCCGCGAACGAGCGGTTGGTCGAGGCGTACGAGGCGCTGGACGCCGAGACCCGGGCCTCGATGCGGATCGACCTCGGCTTCCTGCCGGAGCCGGTCGACGTGGCCACCGCGGCCCGGTTCCGGCTCAGCGAGTTCGCCCTGCACCAGTGGGACACCGAGGTGGCGTTCAACCCGTTCGCGGCGGTGACGCCGGGGGCGGTGGCGCTGCTGCTCGACCAGGTCGGCGGCATGCTGGCCTGGACCAGCCGACCGCAGGAGCTGGCCGGTCGGGACGCCACCCTGCTGGTCCGGCTGCACGCGCCCGAGCGGACGTTCGGGCTGCGGCTTGGCGACTCTGTCGAGGTCGTGGACGCGCCTGAGCGCCCCGACGGCGAGCTGGTCGCCCCCGCCGAGGCCTGGCTACGGCTGGCCACCGGACGGCTGGGTGCCCCGCACACCCCCGAGGGGGTGGAGGTGACCGGCGCGGTGACCCTGGACGACCTGCGCCGGGTCTTAGTCCGAGGCCGACACGACACCCGTCCTCGTGGCACCCGGGCCGGGGCCCGCGTCGACCGGGGAGGCGCCGCCCCGCCGCAGGGGCAGCGGCACAG